>JAFAWJ010000662.1 GCA_019242065.1 Chloroflexota bacterium | reverse complement strand
TCCTGCACAATGCGTAGTTTCTGCGATGCCCCCCAGCCGCAGGGCTGCAGACACATAGCGACGCCGGCGGCAGCCAACCAATGAACGTAGGAGTTCTGCCTCCGCACTGACGCTACCGGCGGCGCGAACGGAAGGAGTTAATCATGGTCATGCCAGAAGAAGAGCGTCGACGGGAAGAGGAGCGTCGACGCGAAGAAGAACGGCGACGGGAAGAAGAACGCAGACGCGAGGGGGAGCGGCGACGACGAGGCATCGCTTAACCAGCCCATTGCTTGGCTTGCGATCTGGCAATTGGGTACCGGGGCGCTCAAGACAGCCGGCGGGCGATCGCAGCGCGGCGCTCGAGGCATAGCCCACGCAGATGAGGCAAAAAGCCGCTGTAAGAGCGTCGGACAGCGCACCGGATACTCTACCGGCTCCCACACTCAGCTTCACCGGATCGAGCAAGAGCCAAGATCTACGACAAAAGTCGCCCAGAATTACAGGCGGGGTTGAGGTCTCCAGGCTTGAGACGACACGCCTTGCGGGAGGTAACACTCCAGGAAATGCACTTCCCAGCGGAGACCCTCAGGGAGGCGACGGGTCAAAAGCATACTTTCCCTGAGGGGATCCACGCGGCTAGCCTAAGCGCGAGGGAAGTGGCGGTTTCGCCGCGCGATTCGCTTGCGCGGCGGTCACTTTGGTGCGCACCTCATCGGCGTACGCCTGCGCGTCGCCTGCCGTTTTGACGCTCGCGAAGCGCTCCCGAATCGCCGCCTCCTCGGCAGGATCGCCGCGCGCAAGCTCGAGGTCCGTCTTCAGCAGTACGCCCAGCACCCCGTTGACGTTGCCGGCCTCCGGCAACGGCGCCTCGGACGTGCGCGCCGCGGCCGCCGTTGCCGTGGCGGACGCCGGAGCGCCGGTAGCGCGCACCATGCGCGGCGCCGGGTTGCTCAAGCTCGTCGGACAGTCCGTTCGCGGCGTCGTCAGCGACAGCAAGCCAAGCACCGTGTTTGCGCCGGCGTCGCGTTTGGTGAGCGGCGGGACGTGGTAAAGCTGCTCCAGCGTGGCCAGTACCGACGTATGGTCATACAGCGTGTGGTCGACGGAGCCGGCGGGAACCAGCGGCGAGATCACGATCGTGGGGACCCGCACGCCGTATCGGTCGAAGACGAAGCCGTTGGCGTTGATCGCGGGGTTGTTTGGGCTGCCATCCGCCGGTGATGGGGCAGGACCGGGTGGGATCGAGTCGTAAAAGCCGCCGTGCTCGTCGTAGGTGACGATCAGCAGACTCCGGTTCCAGAGCGGCGAGTTGCGAATCGCTTCGTAGGTCGCTTTGATCAGTCCCTCGCCGCCAGAAACGCCGTCCATGGGATGCTGCGACGAGCCGCCGGTGTACGACCCGCCGGACACATCGCCGTAGTTTGGCTCGATAAACGTGTACGTATACGGATATGGACCCTGAAGGTCAGCGGCAAAGCGTGTGAAGGCATTTGTGTTGATGCCATACGTGATGCCCTTCAAGGCCGCAACCTGGGGGATGCCGCCGAGCAGTGGACCGTTCTCGTCGACATAGACGCGCCACTGCATCCCAGCTCTCGCTAGCGCATCGTAGATCGAGGATCCGCTCGGGTAGGTGAAGCCGCCACCGGGCGTCTCCCACAAGGCAATCGTCGCCGGTGGCGGGCTGTCGGCCCAACCGGCGGATGACGCGCCGTGCACGAAGAAGCGATTCGGCCAGGTCGGTCCTGGAAGTGAAGAGAACCAGTGGTCGCACACGCCGAACTGCGTGGCCAGCCCGTAGGTCACCGGCAGCTGACTCTTCGTGTCGAAACACTGCATGACATCGTCGTACTGGGCGGGCGTCGGCAGGTTTGGATTGTTGCTGGTGATTTCGGTGCGCGTAGTCGCGTAGTTGGCGACGAAGCCGGAATTGTTAATCGGCTGGGGATAAGACGTCCATGGCGTATGTGTCACGCCCTGGCCGCAGAGCTGCTCAAGGACATCGAGGAACTCGTGCCCCGGATCCGTCGGCATAGCCGGCGGCGCGGGCGAGCGGACGGCGTAGGGCGTGCCGTTGTAGCTGTTGGAATCGCTGGTCGTCGCGTGCTGAATGTTCGGGATGCCGGACATCGCGAAAATGTTGTCGAACGAGTGGTTCTCGAGCATCAACACGAAGACGTGACCGACCTTTGCATACGGACCGGTGCGCGTCATGGAGGCCTGGCAGCCGCCAGACGGCAGGTTGATCGCGAAGGTGCTGGTGTTGACCGTCAGTGGTAGACTTTTGCCGGCATCAGCGCTCTGCAGCTGACACTCCTTCCAGTCCGTCATCGACAGGAAACCGGCGCTTTGATAAATCCCGGGGCTGGAGCCGTCGGAGACGGCCAGCTCAACCGCCCAGTAGTCCAGAATGAGCGCCGAGTTCAGGCCCACGCGGAACGGCACCGTCAGCGGGCCGACCTGCTGCCCGGGCGCCGCTGCCCAGCTTCCGCTCTGCGTGCCATCCGACGAGTTGTTGTGGTACAGCGTGATCACCGCGTGACCGTCGGTCGCGTTCGTAATGTAGGCGTCGGCCGTCTGGCGCTCCACCAGGTTCATCGGTGTCGAGCAGCCGCCCGAACGCAGGTTGATAGCGAACGTCTGGGAATTGACGGTGTACACCAGGTTCTGGTTGGCATCCGGCGACTGGAGCTGGCACTCCTTCCAGTCGCTGTACTGGAAGATGCCGCTGCTCTCGTAGACGCCGGGTGTCGAGCCGTCGACGACCGCCAGCTCCACAGCCCAGTAGTCGAGAATACCCCACGAGCCGAAGCCAGTCTCGAACCTGACGGTGAGGGGACCGACCTGCTGGCCGGGCGCGGCACTCCAGGTGCCGCTCTGGGTACCGTTTGATGAATTGTTGTGGTAGAGCGTGATCGTGGCATGACCGTCGGTGGTGTTGGTGATGTACACCTGAGCAGACTGCTGTGTGGCCATATGCTCCTTTCACCTGACTCCCCGCAGCAAGTGTACTCAGACCTGCTGGGCGATGCTGCCCTTCTCGAATGTCTGACAATGCAAGCGTCCGCAGCGACCCGTTCAGAAAGCCGAGCATCTGCCCGGCGAACACCTCGATCCTGGTTCCGTCCAATTCCTGAGATGTTATGGTGCGATGGCTCCTTTACTCCGGTTACCAATCATGCCCATGGGACGTCGGGTAGAGAGTTCGATCGACTGCAGCACGAGCATTACGCTCGTACCCAACGCCAGATCAGCATTGACCTGTCAACTACCAGCCATCCTCGATGCTGGACGCGCCGGCGGCGGTACCTCATCGCCGGGGCATGCACCTGGTCGCGGCGAGGGCGATCCACTCGTCGGCACTCAACATCGAGCACCATGCGATCTGCCCCACCTGGAACTACACGATCACGCCACGGACTCCAGATCCTTGATCTCGGCAACCCCGGGAACTAATTCCTTGACGCGCCCTGAGCTTTTCAGGGGCGACGTCTGGACGCGGCGATGAGCGGTGGGCGGAACATCGTGCGCAACCTCCAGAGAGACTCCTACTTGCTGGCGAGCCATCTTGGGGCGCTACGTGCTCAACAACGTCTCAACGCCGACCGTCAACGCCGACCGAGCGGCGCCACTATTAGTGCAACTTGTCACGGTACAGGGTGTAGTCCTCGTAGTCGCCGCCACTGGCATACGCGACTTTCTCCCCAACGCAGGCTGCTCCTGCGGGCGACTCGGACTCGGGCGTGCACGAATCTCAGACTTTACGTGTCGCGCTGCCTGACACAACTCGCGCGTGGTGTACTGGCCGAGGTCGCCGACCTGCTCGAGGAGGGTCCGCTGTCGACGCGGCGTATCGCCGACCTGGTCAAGAAGGACCACAGTACGATCGTCAAATGGCTCGGCATTCATCGGCAGCCGCTGCTGCGGGATGCTGTGGCGGACGGTCGACTCAAGATTGGGCACGCGATGAAGCTCGCCAGCGCGCCGCCCGACTCTTCACCCGGCCTGCTGGAGCAGGCGCCGGCGGGCGGCTGGTCGGAAATCCAGACGTAGCCGGCTGGCGTGAGCAACGTAAGGCCGATGAGCTGCGCATCGCGCCCAGAGATGAAGCAGCAGGGCTACGCCGCCGATCGTAGAAGGCTCACCGGCGAGCCCCCTGCCTCATCTCGATAGCCGCGGCTAACGGCCGAGCATCACGTTAGTAGTGGACGTCGACGGGTGTCCCGATGCCAGCGAAGCTCCACATGAACGCCGCATCAGCGTACGAAAGACCCAGGCAACCGTGCGAGCCAGGGTAGCCGAAATTGCTCGACCAGTAGTTGTAGTGAATCGACTGGCCGCCCGGAAGGAAGTACTGCGTATAGAGCACGTTGGTCAGGTAATAGCCGCCCGGGGAGTTGCGCGGAATCCCGACGGTCGCGGAGTCCATCGTTTCGTTGGCGACGCGTCGGATGATGCTAAAGGTACCGGTGGGAGTCGCCAATGGACCACGACCGATGATGGTCAACATCGAGCGCTCGGGGGTCGAACCGTCGTACGCGACCATACGAGCGGGCAAACTGAGGTCGACGTCGACCCAATGCCCGGCGAACGTCCGCTGGGGCGCGGCCACTGCCGGCATCGACGGCGCGCTGGGAAATTCGACCGCGCTGGCTGGCAGAAAGTCGCCGCCATCCGTCTGGTACCACTGCTGACCGTCGTCCCCGGTCGTCGAGCCCGTGACGTGGACGGACGAGCCGGCGTTCAACTGGGTATACGCCGCCGCGGGATCATCGGTGGGATAGAACGACAGCGGCGTGTCCTGGCCCACATGCCCGGTACGGTCCTCCTGCTCGTCGAGCGGGGGCGGATCTTGCTGGGCATAGGTGGAAGGCGCGTCGGCTGGCCCGAGCTGATCGCTGTGCACGTAGGCGGTACCTTTGGACCGCGGGTTGTACACGTAGGCCCAGTCGCCCGCGTAGCCCAGGATCTGCAGCGGGGCGTTAGGCCTGAGCATGGTGAACTGCTCGCTATTGTCGTCGGGTTGTGAGCGCAGCGTGGTGGACTGCAGCGCCACCGCCCATAGTGGCGTGTCGAGCGCCTCGATCGGCGGCGGCGACGAGTCAGCATCATTCTGGGCCAACACTGGGGTGACGGCGGCGAATAGCAGCACCAACGCCACGAGGACGGGCAGCCGAATACGCGGCGCGCTCGCCGATTCCCGACATTGGAGAGAGCGAGGTCCAGGCATAGTAAGCAACCTCCA
>JAFAWJ010000402.1 GCA_019242065.1 Chloroflexota bacterium | reverse complement strand
TCGCTTCCGAGTACCTGCGTGCCATGAAACGCATTGCCATCGTGACCGACCTCGAGTGGGTTGCCCACATGGCGGCGCTGTTCGGCTGGCTCGTCCCGTCCGAGATGCGGAGTTTTCCATGGCGCAACGCGAAGACGCGCTGCGATGGATCACCAGCTGATCCGTGGGCGCGTGCCTTGATCACGCGTCTACGCCGCAGTACGTTGTTGGCCTCACCCAGATAGGGGGATGCCATGCGCAATGGATTCCGGATCGTCGACGGCGACGGTCATATGCAGGAGCCGCCGGATATCTGGGAAAAGTACGTCGAGGACAGATACCAGAGTTCGCTCCCAAGGTGATCGGGACGCGCAACTACGGCCGCGCGTTCACGTACGCACCCAACATCGCCTTCCCGAACGGCACCGTGAACCGGCCGGAGTCGGCCAACACCGATACGCCGATTCGGTTCCCGCGGGGCAGCGCCAGCGGCTGGAGCCTCGCAGCGCGCCTCGCGGACATGGACGACGAAGGCATCGACATCATGATCTGCTTCCCCACCAATGGCGGCGGTGGGGGCGGCGCCAACGTGCCGCCCGATGCGCAGGTGGCCATTGCGCGCGCGTACAACAACTGGGCGCGCGACTACTGTCGTGACTCGCACGGGCGCGTGCAATACATTGCCCGCCTGCCGCGCAGTCTGCCCGACGCGGTCGAGGAGATCCACCGCACCGCAAGCTGGCCGGAGATCGCCGCGTACGGCCCGCCGCATCCCCAGGCCGTGGGGCCGGACATCGTCACCGAGGCGTACGACCCGCTGTGGCAGGCGCTGGTCGAGGCTGATTCTGCGGCGTGCCTCCACGGTGGTGGGTCGCAGTTCACTGTTTACAACACCTGGCGGACGGCCAAACTGGAGCCGGTCAGCCACTCGCTGACCTGCATGGTCGATGGTCAACTGGCGATGGCTGGCCTGATCTTCGGGGGTGTGCTGGATCGGTTCCGCTCGCTGCGCGTCGCCTTCTACGAGTCGAATGCCGCCTGGGTGCCAGCGTGGCTATGCAAAATGGACGACCATGCCGTCGGCCGTCAGGCGCGCTTCATCGAGGGCCACCGGCCACAGCGGAAACCGAGTGAGATCTTCCGCGAGCAGTGCTTCGTCGCGTGCGACGCGGACGAGGGCGACCTGGGGCACGCCGTCGATGTCCTGGACGCACACAACATCATCTTCAACACGGATTATCCACATGGCGATTCGCCGATGCCCGGCGCGGTGGGCATGTTCCTCGAGCAGCCGATCTCCGATGAAGCCAAGCGCAGGATCCTGTGGGACAACGCGCTCGCTCTGTACGGCAGTCGGCTGAATCCCAACGTCGTCAGTACGACCTCGGCCGTGGCGGTGTGAGGTGGGCGCCGAGCTGAGTCGGCGCGGCGCCCTGCTGCGGATGGCAGGCGTGGCCACCAGCGGCCCGCTCCTGCTGGCGGCGTGTGGCATGCCTGCGCCAGCGGCGCCCTCTGCAACGCGAACCGGCAAGGCCAGGACCGTCGAGTTACCGGCGTACGTGCCGGTCAACGGACCGCAACCCGACCTGCCTGGTAGCGCCGACGGCATCGACCCGGGCTATGTGAATTACCCGAAAGATTCCTTCCAGTCGGTCGCGACCCAGCCGCTCACTGGCGGCGAAGTCACCATCATGACCTGGAACGTCAGCGCGCCAATGACCCCGCACGACCAGAATCCAGCCTGGCAGGCGATCGAGAAGCAACTGGGCGGCAAGATCAACCTGACCATCGTGCCGTTCGCCGATTATCAGACACGCCTCGGGGCGGTGGTTGCCGGCAACGACCTGCCGGACGTGCTGTATATCCCTTCTGGCACCGCGCTGCAGAGCTTCGCCGACTTCCTGGACGCAAAATGCGCGGACCTGACGCCGTTTCTCAGTGGTGACGCCGTGAGAGCGTTTCCGAACCTGGCCAACTTCCGTACCAGCGGCTGGCAGATCACGTTGTTCAATAACAAAATCTCTGCCGTACCAAGCCAGTACGCCCTGTTTTACTGGGTCATGTGGGCGCACAAGGAGTTGTTCGACGCTGTCTCGGCGGACTGGCCAAAGAGCGCCGATGAGTTCAAGCGCGTCCTCCAGGGGGTGACGAACCCGCGGCAGAACGTGTGGGGCATCGTCGCCGAACCGGCCGGTGGCTTCGAGACGTGGAACGGAATGTTCCCCTCGATGTTCGGGGCGCCGAACCAGTGGCGTCAGGAGGCCAGCGGCAAACTGACGCGGACCTTCGAGACAGACGAGTACAAACAGTCCGTCAGTTACGCGCGCGATCTCTATAGCTCCGGGCTGTTTTCGCCCAACTCCAACACCAACAATAACCTCCAGTCCAAGGCGGACTTCGCCGGCCGCCAAGCGGCGGTGGACTGGAATGGCCTCCTGGTGGCCAGCAAAGTGTATTGGGACGCGGCCCCTACACTTGATCCACCGACGATGCTTCGCAATGTGCCGCCGTTTGCAGCTGACGGAAAGAGCAAACCAACCTATTGGCTGTACAGCGGCGCCTCGGGCATGGCAGTGCTGAAAAAGGCTCCCGCGGCGCGCATCAAGGAAGTACTCGGCGTGATCGACTACCTGGCCGCCCCATTTGGCAGCCAGGAGTACACCTTGCTGACCTACGGCCTGCCGACGACGCACTACACGCTGGATGCGCACGGCAATCCCATCCCCACGCAGCAAGCCCAGCAGGACATCAATAACCTCTGGACGCAAGGCTGGGCGCCACCGCCGGTGCTGTACTACC
Source organism: Chloroflexota bacterium (assembly GCA_019242065.1). Next base: position 2,859 of record JAFAWJ010000402.1, on the reverse strand, counting down.
CGAAGAACCCGCAGTATGTGCCGACAGTGCAGGGCGACGAGCGGTCAATGCTAGCCTCCGGCATCGCCGATCCGACCGTACCGCTGTACTCGCCCACCAACGGCAGCAAAGGTGGGCCCTTGAGCCAGACGTTCCAGGACGGGTTGACCGACATCGTCGCTGGCCGCCGACCGTTCAGCGACTACGATCAACTCGTCGGCGACTGGCGCTCCGCTGGCGGTGACCAGATTCGGGCCGAATATGAACAGGCCCTCCAGCAAACTGGCTAGCGAGCAACCTGGCTAGCGACAAGGAAGGACACCTCAATGACCCCCATGCTCGATCCCACCGCCCGACCCGGCGCGCAGGCCGGCTCGCTGGCGCCACGTGCGCGCAGCCTGCGCGGCGCCACCGTCGGCCTGCTGAACAACTCCAAGCGTAACAGCGATCTCCTGTTGGAGGCTATCGGGCGCGAACTGAAGGACCAGTACGGCGTGGCGGAGGTCATCGAGCTTGGCAAGCCGTCTGCCAGTTACGTGGTTTCCGCGCAACTGCAGAATGACCTGGCCAAATGCCACGCGATCATCACGGGTGTTGGTGATTGAGGGTCGTGCAGTTCGGCCAGTGTGGCCGACGGTACCATCTTCGAAAAGCGTGGTATTCCCGCCGCCTCGATCGTGACCGACTCGTTCTTTGCCAGCGCCAATGCCATGGCGCGTAGCCGCGGCTTCCCCAGCTACCGCTACGCTGCGATCCCACATCCCCTGGCGCGCCTCACACCGGATGAAGTGGAGGAACGCGCGCGCGAGGTGCTGCCGAGCATCCTGGAGATCCTGGGCGTCGAGGACGGGCCGCGCCCGTGAGCGTTGAAGTCACGACCTCGGACGCCGAGGCCGCGCAGCGAGCGATCGAGTACGCCTTCGAGCAGGGCTGGACTGACGGTCTGCCCATCGTTCCCGCGACAGACGAGCTTCTGGCTCGCTTCCTGGCAGCCACGCCGCGGTCCGTCGACGAGGTGCTGTGTAGCGGACCACAGTGGGACGTGAGCTGCACCATTGGCCAGGCGGCGGTGAATGCCATCATGTCTGGCTGCCGGCCGGAGTACTTCCCGGTGGTGCTGGCCGCCTTGGAGGCGCTGTGGGGCGGAGAAAAGCACGTCAATCCGCTGCTGCTGAGCACCACCGGCTCGGCGCCACTGCTGGTGGTCAACGGTCCGATCCGGCGGGAACTGGACATCAACTGCGAGGGCAGCGTCTTCGGCTCCGGGTTCCGGGCCAACGCGACCATCGGCCGGGCGCTGCGCCTCATCGTGTTGAACGTCTTTGCCATGCGGCCCCACGAACTGGATCAAGCCTGCCAGGCGAGTCCGGTCAAATACACGTCCTGTATAGGTGAGAACGAGGAGGAGAGCCCGTGGGAACCGCTGCACGTAGAGCTCGGCTTCCGTCCCGATCAGAGCACCGTCGCGACGGTGATGGCACGCGGCACGATGCCCGTGGAAAACCGCCACTGCGAGGTTCCTGAGAAGATCCTCCAGAACGTCGCCGAGGCTATGGCCTACGGTGGCGCGCAGTTCGGACCGTATCTTCCGATGCTGGTGGTGATGGGTCCTGAGCACGCGCAGCTCTGCGCCAGCCAGGGTTGGAGCAAGCAGCAGGTCAAGCAGTATCTGTTCGAACACTACGGCAGGACGATTGGCGAATTGAAGCGGATGGGCAAAGGCTACTTCGAAGGTTCCGCTGGCAGCTTCCGCGTGGTGGACGTGCCGTCACACGAGCTGATGGAGGGCACCGAGAACTTGCCGCACGATCACTTCTGGCGCTTTGCCCGGTCGGTCAACGATATCATGCTGGTCGTCGCCGGCGCCAACGTGGCAGGCATGTCTACCGTAGTCCCGCCCATCGGTCGCGTCGGCGCCATCGCACGCGTATGACCATCTTCGACGCGCATGCTCACCTGCAGCCTGCCAGCTTCTACGTCGATGACGCCAGGCTTGAGGCCGACGCTACATTCCGCAAGGAACTGTTCGCACGCTGCGGCATCAGCGCCGGCATCGTCATGGCCTCGAACGTGTACGAACGACCCGACGGTATCGCCGACACGCGTCGCCAGAATGATGTGGCGGCGGCGTTCCGGGATCGGTATCCGGACACATTCCCGGTGGCCATGGGGACCGTCGAGCCGAATTACGGCGTCGAGGTGTGCCTGGCGGAGATCAATCGGATGCACTCCACGCTGGGCATAAAGGGCGTCGTCTGGCATCATCACTTCAGCGGCAACACCATCGACGAGCCGCGCATGATTGCACTTACGCGAGAGTTGGCGCGGCTGAGCATGGTGGCCATGGTGCACCTCAACATGGACAGCATCAATGAAGCGCCCACGCACCTCGAGGGCCTGGCGCAGGCTGTGCCAGAGGCGACCATCATCGGCCTGGGGGCGTTCGCCTCGCACCGCAATTTGCATGACTTGCGAGCCATCGGCAAGCGCTGCCCTAACGTGCTGCTGGAGACGTCACTGGCCTTCCCGATGGGTCAGAACATCGTGGCCTTCGCCGAGCTACTGGGCTCCGAGCGGCTGCTATTCGGCACAGACATGCACTTCGAGGCTCGCCGCATGTGGCGCTACCCGCCCGGACTGCAGGACATCCTCGAATCCGACCGGCTCACCGAAGCGGATCGCGAAAACATTCTGTGGCGAAACGCGGAGCGGGTGTTCGGTGTTTGGCCCCATCCAACACAGTGCTGATCAGGACCTCTGAAACGCGGTAGACACAACTAAGACGCATGTCTAGCTGCTGAACGCGCGGGCTCCGTCCGCTCAAGCAGCCCACGGGCTGAAGGTGCGCGGTGAGACGGTGAGGCGAGGCGGGTGCATGCG
>JAFAWJ010000329.1 GCA_019242065.1 Chloroflexota bacterium | reverse complement strand
AGATGGCCGAGTGCGAAAGGTACTGGTCATCGGCATTGGCGCGGGCAATATCGAGCATGTGACCGTCCAGGCGATCAACGCGCTCAACCGGGTGGACGTGTTTTTCATCACCGATAAGGGCTCGACCACCGCTGACCTGGTGGAGCTGCGCCAGCAGATCTGTGCGCGGTACATCGCTCGCACGACGTACCGTTTCGTCGAGATTGCCGACGCGGCGCGTGACCGGACCGCAGGCGGAGCGGCGTATCGCGCCAGCGTCGAGGCCTGGCACCAGCAACGCCTCGAGCGCTACGAGCAGGCGCTCGGTACCGAACTGGAGGACGATCAATGTGGAGCGTTCCTGGTGTGGGGCGATCCGTCGCTATACGACAGCACGCTGCGGGTGCTCGACCAGATCCGCGCGCGCGGCCAGGTCCAGTTCGAGCACGAGGTCATTCCGGGCATCAGCAGCGTCCAGGCGTTGGCGGCGCAGCAGCGCAGCGTGCTGCATGGGATCGGTGAGCCGTTGCTGATTACCACCGGCCGGCGCCTGGCGGACGACTGGCAACTTGGGCTGCCCAATACGGTCGTGATGCTCGACGGCCACTGCGCGTTCCGTGAGTTGGACCCGACAGATGTGGACATCGTCTGGGGGGCAAATATCGGGTTGGCGGACGAAGTGGGTATCGCGGGCGACCTGGAGTCCGTGGCGGCTTCGATCCAATCCATCCGGGCGGAGACGCGCGCGAAGCGCGGGTGGATCATGGACACGTACCTGTTGCGCCGGAAGCGTGCCGACTGAACGTCGCATTCTGCTGCTGGGCGGTACGACTGAGGCGTCGGAGCTGGCGGCGCGACTGTCGAGCGATCCGCATATGTGGGTGACGATGTCTCTCGCGGGCCGGACCGTTGCGCCGCGGACGAGCGTGGCGCAACTGCGCGTCGGAGGCTTCGGCGGCGTGGCGGGGCTGGTGGCGTACCTGCGCGACGAGCGGATTGACGTGCTGGTGGATGCCACACACCCATTTGCGGCGACGATGCCGTTTCACGCAGCGGCGGCGCGCGCGGAGACGGGTGTTGGACTGCTCAAGCTCTACCGACCGGCGTGGCACGCTACTAACGCGGACCGCTGGCATTCGGTGGCGAGTCTGGCGGCGGCGGCGTGTGCGTTGGAGCAGATCGGCGCCAGGCGGGTGTTGCTGACGACCGGACGGACGGAGCTGGATCCGTTTCGACGCCTCAGCGGCATGGAGTTCCTGGTCCGCTCGATCGAAGCGCCGGACCTGCGCGGCTTTGCATCGGCTCAGGCAGTCCTGGACCGGGGGCCATTTGAGCTCGAGGCGGAGCGCGCGCTGCTGGTTGACAACGCTATTGACACGCTGGTGAGTAAAAATAGCGGCGGCCGCGCGGCGGTGGCCAAGCTGCACGCGGCGCGCGAGCTGGGGGTTCCTGTGGTCATGGTGGAACGGCCACCGATGCCCGATTTCCCGCGGGTCGAAACCGTCGACGAAGCGGAGCGGTGGATCCGGAGTCTTCAGGTTGGGTAGGAGCGAGGGGTGAACACGCGCATGCCGCCGGCGGGAAGGCGCACCAGGCGGCTGGTTGACGAGCCAACCAGGATCACGGTGCGCATGTCACACCAGCTGAGGTCCACGTCGGCGAGGGGGCTGCACGCGACGCGCTCGTCTGGCCGCCCGACATCGCGCGCCAGCACGATCGGCGTTGCCGGCGCGCGCCGCTGGCGGATCAGGCCAAACGCAGTATGCAGTTGCCTGGGGCGGCTGCGTGAGGCCGGGTTGTACAGCGCGAGCACGAAGTCGGCCTCCAGCGCGGCGACGAGGCGACGTTCGATCACCCACCACGGTTTCAGGTTGTCCGAGAGCGAGATGCAACACCAGTCGTGGCCGAGCGGCGCCCCGACGCGCGCGGCGGCGGCCAGGGCCGCGGTCACGCCAGGGACAATGTGCACGGCAACGCAGGTCCAGGTCGGGTCCGCGTCGGCAGCGAACTGGGCTTCGAAGACGGCGGACGCCATGGCGAACACGCCCGGGTCACCCGACGACACGACGGCCACCCGCCGACCGTCAGCCGCCAGCGCCAGCGCCGCACGGGCGCGCTCTAGCTCCTGACGGTTGTCCGAAGTGTGCAGCCGCGCGGACTGGCGGAGCTCCATCGGCAGCTGATCGACGTACGTCGCGTACCCGACGATGTCGGTCGCCTGGAGGACAAGTTCTCGCGCCTCGGGCACCAGCCACTCCGGGGTACCGGGCCCGAGTCCGACGACGGCGAGCCAACCGGTTGCTGAGCCGGTCACCGGTCGGCGGCAGTCGCGCTGGGAATGACGACCATCGAAAAATACGGTGCACGCCGTGCATCCGCGTCGGCCAGCCGGCAGCACACCTGACCCGGACCTGAGGCATGCTCGATGTACCACGCGCGACCGAGCAATCCCGCGGCGGTCACCGCTCGACGCACCCGCTCCAGATTGCGACCCAGCTTGATGATGGCCGCGGCACCGGAGGCACGCAGCGCGCCTGTGAGCTCCGGCTCGGGCATGACACCACTCAGGATGCTGAGCACCTCGTCGCCGCGCGCCAGAGGCTGCGCAATCGCCGCCGATCCCGCGACCAGCGACGGAATGCCGGGGATGACGGTGGTGGGAAAGTGGTCGGCCAGGCGATTGTGCAAATACATGTAGGAGCCGTAAAAAAGCGGGTCGCCCTCGCACAGGACCACCACGTCCGCGCCACGGTCGAGCTCGGCGCCGAGTCGGGCGGCGGCCGCGTCGTAACAGTCGATCAGCAGGCGTTCGTAGGGCACCGGCAGCTCGTCGCGAGGTTCCACGGTCACGGGGTACTCGATGCGGATTTCGGTGTGCTGGTCCGTGAGCAAGTGCTGGGCGATGCCGCGCGCGATGCTGGAGTGGCCGCGCGCCGCGAAATACGCGATATTGCGCGTGGAGGCGATGACACGCGCGGCCTTGACGCTCATCAGCTCCGGATCGCCGGGCCCGACACCGACACCGTACAGACGCCCGGAGGCCGTCATTCGGACGGACTCGCCAGGGCGTTGACCGCCGCCGCCGCGATGGCGCTGCCACCCCGTCGACCGACCACCGTGACAAACGGAATTTGCGCGGGATGCGCGAGCAGGGCGCGCTTGGACTCGGCGGCACCCACGAATCCGACCGGAACGCCAATGATGGCCGCCGGGCGCGGGCCGCCGCCATCGATCAGCTCGAGCAGCCGAAAGAGGGCGGTTGGCGCGTTGCCGATGGCGACCACCGCGCCGTCGAGGTCCGGAATCCAGCTATCGACGGCGGCGGCCGAACGCGTCGTGTGCAGGCTGGCGGCGCGTTGCGCGACGTCGGGGTCCGCGATGCTGCACACCACGGCGTTGCCCGCCGGCAGCCGGGCGCGAATAACGCCGTCGGCAACCATGCGTGCATCGGTGAGAATCGGCCGGCCATCCGACAGAGCGGCACGTGCCGCGGCGACCAGCCCCGGGTGACAGCGAATATCGTCCGCGAGGTCCACCATGCCGCAGGCGTGGATCATGCGCACCACCATCGCGCGCGCGTCGTGCGGCACGCGCGACAGGTCCGTCTCGGCACGGATGGTGGCAAACGACAGGCGGTAGATCTCCTGCCCGTCACGCACATAGTCGTAGCTCGTCCTCATCGAAGATCGAACCCACTCGAGTCGGAGCGACCCATCAGCGTGCGCGCGACCGGGGCGCGGGTCGCGCAGGATTTATCGCAGCCCGAGACGTGCACCAGGTCACCCGGTTGGAGGTCGGATGGCCACGCGGCAAGCAACTGCTCGACCTGGGCGAAGGTGTCGAGCTGTGTCTGCCAGCAGCCCTGGCGCCCGATGCACGTGATGACGGAGGCCATGGGATCGGCGGGGTCGGTGAGCAGGCCGGCCTGCGCGGCGTGCTCCAGGACGGCCGCGCCTTGCGATGCATCGGTGCAGACGAAGGCGACACTGCGCCACGGAGTCACGCGGGCCGGCGGGAGCTCGAAGCGACGCTGGATGTCGCCCAGAGTTGCGAGTTGCGGCACTGCGAGGCGACCGAGTCTGGCACCCGCGACTGCCACAACGCCGTCCACGCGGTCGGCGACACCGAGCGACAGTGGTCGTTCGGGTTGGACCGGAGTGGGCCGCCACTTGATCGAAGACAAGGGTTCGAGCTCGTTGGCGCGAGTGAACGGCCCCGACGCCGCGCAGGCGGCCGCGACCTCGCCGACAATATCCACCGCGCGGCTTACGGACAGGCGGGCAGAGCCCCAGCCGCGCACCGCGAGGGCGCAACGATCCTGCGCCTCCAGCGTCAGCGTGGCGTCGGCCAATCGTCCGGCCGTCGAGCCCTCGGCGTCGTCGACGTGCACTACGAATTTCTCAGACAATCCGTCGATCGTCTCCAATACCTCCACGAGCCTGCCGCGCAGTCGGTGCTCGGCCGTGCCAGCAAAAGGCGAGACCGTCACCAGGCTGGCGCCGACCTCCCCCAGCCCCACCGCGCGGCAACGGGCGAGCACGTCCTGGATGTGCGCGTCGCCGAAGCCCCGCAGCTGCAGGTTGCCGCGATTGGTCAGCTCGACGACACCGGTGCCGAACGCACCGGAGACGGCCGCGAGCACGTCGATGTGTTCGTGAGGCAGCGCCCCGCCGACCAGTGGCACGCGCAGCAGCAGGCCGTCTCGCTGGCGGCTGGGTCGGGCAAACGTCGGACACAGGCCGGTGCGCCGGTGGCCAGTGGGGATCGACGCCACACACATAGGGTAGCCTGGCCTACGGCTGTTCCAGGGCATACCGCTCGCACGCCGCCAGGGCGCCGACCACGATGGTGGCCGGTGGCTGGATGCTCGTCGCGCCGATCGACCCCAGCGTGGCGCGCACAACCTGCTGCCGCGGCGTCGTCGCCCAGGTGACGGCGGTCACCGGTGTATCAGCCGCCAATCCACTGTCTTGCAGGCGAGCGGCGATCTGATCCAGGCGCGCGGCGCCCATCAAAATGACCAGGGTGCCAGCGGTGGCGACGATGGCCTTCCAGTCGACACTGTCCTCGGAGCTCGACGCCAGCTGCCCGGTGACGACCGTGAACGAGCTGACGTGGTGGCGCGCGGTGAGCGGGATGCCAGCCGCCGCGGGCGCGGCGATGGCCGACGACACGCCGGGCACGCACTCGAAGTCAATCCCAGCCTCGGCGAGCGCGGCGGCCTCTTCCGCGCCCCGCCCAAACACGAACGGATCGCCACCTTTGAGTCGCACCACGCGCAGGCCCGCGCGACCGCGCGCGACCAGGAGCGCGTTGATCTGAGACTGCGAGACCGGATGCGAACCGGCGGCCTTGCCAACGTCGACTCGCTCGGCCCCAGGCGATGCGAGCTCGAGGATGGCCGGGTCGATCAGCCGATCGTGGACCAGCACGTCGCATGTCTGCAGCAACTGATGCCCGCGCATGGTCAACAGGCCCGGATCGCCCGGTCCGGCGCCGACCAGATAGACCGTCACTCTGCCCCGGGCCCCCAGCTCACGAAGACCGGGTTCTCCGACTGCAGCCGAAAGCCGTCGGCGATCGCGGTCGCGCGCGCGACGGACACCTGGCTGGTGTTGCCCAGCAAGCGCCAGGCGGCGGCCGCGCGTTCGACCAGTACGTGTGTCGCCACGATGCGACCGCCCGGCAGGAGCAGCTCGATGGCACGCTCGAGGACGTCCAGCCCCCCGCCGCCGACGAAGACGCGGCTCGGCCGCGGCAATCCCGCGAACGCGGCGGGCGCCTCGGACTCCACAACGTGGACCGTGACACCGTGCTGGCGCGCGTTGGAGGCAATCCGCGCCGCGTCTTGTGCTGCTCGCTCGATGGCAAACACCTGGAGTTCGGGCGCGAGCCGGGCACACTCGATGGCGACCGAGCCACTGCCGGCGCCGACGTCCCACAGCACGCCCGCGGCCGGCAGGTCGAGCCTGGCAATGGCCACCGCGCGCACCTCGGCCTTGGTGATCATCCCGGCGCGGTGCGCGTAGGCGGCCTCGGGCAGTCCCCATCCCAGCGAAGGCTGAGAATGTCGATTGGGGACGTGCGGATCGAGCAGGATGACGACCGACATCGGATCGAAGCTGCCGTCCGCCAGACCGTGCAAGTCCGTGCAGGTCAGCATCTCCCGCGGTTCGCCCAGGCGTGTGGCGACGATCACCTCGCGGGCGGCACAGCCGGCGTCCAACAGGCGCCGACCCACGAGCTCGGGAGGCTGATCCGGTGAAGTAAGCACCGCGACCTTCGGCCTATCGAGCATCGCCAGCAGGGCGGCGTCCAGTGGCCGGCCGTGCGCCGAAATAACCTCGGCGTCGTCCCAGGACACACCCGCTCGCGCGAACGCCAGCGAGATCGCACTTGGCGCGGGGTGAATCTCGAGGTTGGCGCGACCGAGACGCTCGGCCAGGACCCGCACAATGCCGAAGAACCCCGGATCACCCGAGGCCAGGACGCTCACCCGTCGGCCGTCGGCGCGGTCGACTGCAATGGCTTCGACAATCTCCGTCAGTGGACCCGTCAGCGCGCGGCGGTGCTGCGTGGCGGATGCCTCCACGAAGTCCAGGTGGCGAGGGGCACCGACCAGCACCTCCGCGTTGCGCAGCGCCGCCGCGGCAGCGGCGCCAAAGACCTGACCACCGTGGGTACCGACGACACACACGACCGGCAAGTTCACGCGGGCCGGTACCGATGGGCATAGCCGGGGTCGTAGACGTGACTGCGGCGCCGCGGCCGATCCGACCCGAGCGCATCGCCGACCAGGATCAACGCCGAGGTCGCGATCGAGCGCTGCGTCAGCTCGTGCGGCAGGTTGCCCAGGCGGGTGAAGACAATCTGTTCGTCCGGCCAGCTCACCCGATAGGCGATCAACGTCGGCGTGTCCTCGGTATAGGCACTCGGCGGCGTCAGCAGCACGCGCTGCACGCCCTCGGGGTCGCCCGCGGACAGGAACAACACCATCAGGCTGCCGTGCGCGGCATACGCAACCAGGTCGTCGCCGGGTCCCATCCCCGCCCGCGTCCGACGCGCCAGCCGCGTCATGACCACTGACTGTGAGACGCCGGGCACGGTGAGCTCCAGGCCGGCCGCCGCGGCGGCGGCTCCGAGTGAGGCGACTCCGGGCACGATCTCGAAGTCTCGGCCACGGTCCAGGCACCAGGCGACCTGCTCGCCAACCGCGCTGAACCAGGCCGGATCACCGGAGTGCAGCCGCACGATGGCCGCGTCCGGATGTGCGGCGTAGATGTCCGTGACCTGTTCGAGCGTCATGGCTTTGGTGTCGAAGACTTCGGCCGCGTCCTGACAG
>JAFAWJ010000283.1 GCA_019242065.1 Chloroflexota bacterium | reverse complement strand
GGCGGTGGGCCAAGCTGGGCTATCTGTCGGCGGCGGTCGACCTGCTGAGTCGGGAGGGCGGCACGAACGGGATCGCCGACAAGGCCCAGATCCCGGCGCTGTTGTCGCAGGCGGATCCGAACCGCCATGTCAGCGACTTTCAGGCGGCTGCTGACTATTACGGGACGCAAGCGAACGCCGATGCGACGCGCCTGGGGATGAACGGCTTCTGCTTCGGCGGCGGGATCGTGTGGCGGTCGGCCGAGGCGATCCAGAGTTTGAAGGCGGCGGTCCCGTTCTACGGCGCGCCGCCGCCGCTGGACCAGGTGCCCCAGATCCAGGCGGCGGTGCTGGGCGTGTATTCGGCGGATCCGAACGACTTCGCCAACAACAATCGTGACGGCCTGGATGCGGCGCTGACCGCGGCGGGGGTGACGCATCAGATGAACGTCTACCCGGGGACGCACCACGACTTCTACAACGATACGGGGCAGGCATATAACCAGGACCAAGCGCTCGCCGCGTGGAATGACGCGGTGAATTGGATGGCTCAGTACGTGTAAATTACAGTTTCGGATCGAGTGCGTCGCGGAGACCGTCTGAAACGAGAAAGACACACAGGACGGTCACGAAGATCATGAAGCCTGGGGGATAGACCAGCCACGGCGCGGAGCGGAATTGTTCTTGGGACGTGCTCAGCATGTTCCCCCAGCTCGAGAGGGGGACGGGTACGCCGAAGCCCAGGAAGCTCAGGCTGGACTCCGCCAGGATAGCCGCGGCCATGTCCAGGCCGGCGACGACGATCGCTACTGACGCCACGTTCGGCAGGATGTGGCGGACCATCACCCGTGCATCGCCCGCACCGAGCACGCGCGCGGCGTCCACGTAGTCGCGATTGCGCGCCGACAGTGCCACCGCGCGCACCTGGCGCGCCGTTGCCGGCCAGAAAAACAGGCCGAAAATCAGGGCCAGCTCGATCACGTTGGGTGTCAGAAAAATAGACAGCACGATCAACACGAACAACGCCGGAATGTTGAGCATGAACTGCACGACGGCGTTGATCAGATCGTCAACCCAGCCACCGAAATAAGCGGCTAGCAGTCCCATCGGCGCACCAATCCCGAGCGAGACCGTGGCGACCAGGAAGCCGACCGACAGCGACACCTGGCCCGCGTACAGCAGGCGCGTCAAGACGTCGCGACCCACGTCGTCGGTGCCCAGCGGATAGGTCGGCCCTGGGGGTTGCAGGGTGGCGATGCGACCCGCGGGCGTGCGCATGAACTGCGCCGGATCCGTGTGCAGGAGAAAGTGTGCGATCAGTGGCGCCGCGGCGCTGACGGCCACGATGAGCACCAGTCCGACCAACGCGATCAGGCTGACGCGGTCACGCCGGAACCGTAGCGAGGCGGAGCTCCAGAAGCCGCGACTCGGGTTTGGCGCGGCAGTCCGACGGCTGGCCGCCACGGCGGCCGGCGCGGGAGGAGCAGCCAGCGAGCTCTGGGCCACCGGACCGGCTACGTGTAGCGCACGCGGGGATCGACGATGCCGTAGGCGACGTCCGCGATCAGGGTGCCGACGATGGTCGCCACAGTCGTCATCGTCAGAATGGCGAGCAGAATCGGGTAGTCGCGCGCGACGGCTGCTTCGTAAAAGAGTCGGCCAATGCCAGGCCAGGCGAACACGTACTCGGTGATCAGCGCACCTGAGAACAGAAATGGCAGGACGTAGCCAAGCAGCGTCACCACCGGCAACAGTGCATTGCGCAGGACGTGGCGCGTGGTGACCCACGGCGTGGGCAGTCCCTTGGCGCGGGCGGTACGGATGTAGTCCTGGTTCAGGACGTCCAGGGCTTCAGAGCGCACGAAGCGGGTGAAGGTGACCAGGATGCCGAGTCCAAGCACCATGGCAGGGAAGATGATGTAAATGAACCATTGCCAGGGTCCGCCCGTGCCCTGGCCGTTCGGAAACCAGCCGATCAGGCTGTTGAGCACGACGATCAAGGTCAAGCCGAACCACCAGGTCGGCAGGGCGTGACCGAGGGTGGTGAACAGGCGAATGACGCCGTCGGTCATGCGACCGCGGTGGAGCGCGGCGACAATGCCGAGGGGGATGCCCAGCAGGGCAACCAGGTAGCTCATCAGGCCGAGTTGGATCGTGGGGCCCAGGCGCTCGGCGACGACGTCGATGGCGGGGCGCGCGTAAAAGTACGAGCGGCCGAAGTCGAGGTGGGCGGCGCTGGTGAGCCAACGCAGGTATTGCAGTGGCAGCGGCTCGGTCAGGCCAAAGCGCTCGCGGAGGCGCTGCAAGTCTTCGGGGCTGGTGCGCGGGTTATTGGCGAGCGCCGCTTCGGGGCCGCCGGGGGTGAGGTGGATGAGAAAGAAAATCGCGGTCACTACGATGATTAGTAGAAGCAGTGATTGCAGGAGTCTACGGATCAGAAATCGCTGCATTTACGTTTGTGTTGGAGGGAACCCGCGCATGCGCGGGTTCCTCAAGGTGGCGCATGCGCCACCTTGCCCAGCGGCACATGTGCCGCTGGGTGCTAACGCAATGGTCAGGGGACCTGCGGCCCCCCGCCGCCGTTCGCTGCGCTCACTCCCGCGGCGACCCCCCGCGTCCGTGCTAGCCGCGACTGGTGAGTCCGCAATGGCCGTCACCTGGAGGTTGAGACCAGGTCGATGGGTGACTGGTGTCATCGACTGTCAATCTGAAGGTGCGACTCTAACTGAGGGATTACCTTCAACTGGTGGGTGACCTTTAACTGGTGGGTGATCTTCACCCAATCGGTCACCTTGATGGATAAGTCATCTTCAACTGATGGATTCATTTCACAG
>JAFAWJ010000213.1 GCA_019242065.1 Chloroflexota bacterium | reverse complement strand
TGAGATCACCGACACCGGGTTCACGATTGAAGCAACCGCCGCGCTGAACACGGTGCAGGTTTCGTTCGTGCATTGAGTGCCTGACCTCAGACCACGGCCGACTCAGCCCTTTATTGCGCGCTAGTCGTCTGCCACAAGCAGGCGTCGGTTCCGATAGACATAGAATCCCTGCTGAGCGTTCCAGCCACGCGGGCCTGCAGCACGCTCGTGAACTTCCCTGCTGATCCAGGTGTGGTGAGGGAGGACGTAAGGAAACACTTCGATGCGATGCGCGTTGAACTCTAGCAATTCCGGCGGCTGACGCTGTGTAGCGTCTTCGTCCTCGAGGAACGGGTCCCAGGCTTCGATTCGCTGACCGTTCACCCAGATGACCAGCCTGCGGTACCGCGCGCGGCCAGGAATTGGTGAAAGACGATCGACAGATGACGCTACACCCTCTCAATCAACTCGAGGAACCGGTCGTGGGCGCGACGGTGGCCGGCGCCCAGCTCATCCACAAGCCGGTCCATGCACTCCCAGAGCACAACGGTACCCGTGGGAGTGGTGTCAAGGTCCGCGAGCCGTGTCGCTGAGCCATCAGCCGCCGACAGCAGACGATGCCAATCATGCGCCACTGAAGCGATGTGGTCGAGGTCCCAGCGGCGGGTCGCATCCGGCGCCCCCGCGGCCTTGACTACGGACCATGAGACGGCGCTAGTGTGCCAGAGACGCTGTTTTCAGACCTAGCCCGAAGCGTCCCAGATCGTTGGCCGACCGCTTTTCAACGGGTTGCGGCTACCAGGTCGTATGGCGTCCAGTAGCGTCGAAGCGGTCATGCCGCAACCATCGTCTCGGACGTATGTGGTGCACGTGTGAACTTGTTGTGGGTTGCCGCAATCTGCGAATGATGCTGGCCATGTACGGTGGGTTTGAGGGCATTTCTGAACTCTGATTCGTCGTCGGCGCGGGTGTGGTGGGTGGTGTTGGGGGCAGCACGCGAGAGCCATGGCGGAGGTCGACGAGTTCGACGGAAGCCTCGTGCGCCCGCATCCGGCTGGCTGGCGGGGCTTGCTCGAGCTGGCGCCGGGGCGCCACGCTCAGCGTGGCGCGCGCCCGAATACGTCTGGGCGGGTCTGGACAAAGAGCAAAACGGATGTGGCGATCGCGAACGGCGTGCTGTCGATCCGACAGAGCATCCGAATCGCCACATCCAACGTTTGCATTCGGCCTAAACTTACCTTACCGTATTCTCATAGAATCCGAAGTGATCACAGGGTCCTGCCCGCAAAGCTCGGCGATGTTGTCGCCAGGGTCCATGTGTGACGCGTTGTTCCGGGGAACTAGAAGGAGGCACGTACCATGGTTACAAGAGCACGCCAATCGACCGCGGAGCGGCTACCAGGCTCAACCACACTTGTAAGCGAGCGTGGGAAAGCCGCGCGTGTCGGGATCGAAACAATTGTTGCCGATGCGGAGACCAACCCGCGCCGTCGGCTTCGCAATGTTGACGAGTTGGCGACATCGATTCGCACGTATGGCTTGCTCCAGCCGCTCGTCGTGCGTGAGATAGGAGGACAGCGCGGTCAGTACCTTCTCGTGGCCGGCCATCGGCGGCTCGCGGCCCTGAATCTGTTAGCTGAGCGCTATCCACGCGAGGACTGGCGAACGGTGCAGGTGATCGTTCGGGCCGACTCGGAAGAGGACGCCTACTTGTTGACGCTCGTCGAGAACCTGCAGCGCCAGGATCTGTCGCCTAGAGAAGAGTCTGACGGCCTGGCCAAACTGGTGCGCGAACGCCAGTGGAGCACCCGCCGCGTGGCGGCGGCCATTGGCCGCTCGCAACCCTTTGTCTCGAGGCGGCTGCGGGTCTATGAAGACCGTGTGCTACGCGGCCTCGTGCTGAATCAGCGCTTGTCGGTGTCGGTGGCCGAAGAGTTGTTGGGGGCCGACCCGAGCGAACGTGCGGCCATGGCACGCCGGGCGATTGAAGAGGAATGGGACTTCAAGCGCACGCGGGCCGAGGTGCGCGGCCACACGGCCGCCTTCCACCCACGCCTGCGGGAATGGGTGGTCGCCATCCGCGACCTAGTCGCCAACGCGACGCTGTCGACGGGCGAAAAGCACCTGCTGACCGAGCTCGCCGACGAGATTCACGCCGCGGCGGGTTAGCAGCACAGAACATATGTGCGAGTCGGTCCGCATCGCGTAGCGTTGGCCAGTGGTGAGAGCGGATCGACGCCGCCAACCAGTCCCAGGGCTCACTGCGATATGCGGCGCGTGGGCGCCGACCGACACACCGTCGCGCGACGCTATCTATTCAATCGCTGTCTGATTGCCCTCTGAACTGCCCTGGTTTGATGGAGGCTCGAGGACAAGGAGCTCATGGCAGCATGGCATAGTCCCTTGCCCCTGGGATGTCTCGGCATAGCCCCGCGACCAGTGGCAAGACCCTGTCGCGGTGCACGAGAGCATCCGCATGTCGCTTGGCCAGTAGCAAACGACCTGTGCCGCGGCCTGACTCGCGCTGCACCCGGCTCGAGTTTCGGCGGCTGATCCTAAATCGTGCGGCAAGGTGGCCAGGGGCGTTGCTACACTACGCACGTGACGATCGAGGGGACACGATCCTTGCCACTGCCGGAGTCAGGCGATCGGCGGGTGGAACGAGGTGATCCACGCTACGCGACACTCGTTCGCGGATTCAACCTCCGCTGGGTTGGGCACCCGCGTCACGTGGAACTCTGTTACACCAGTCGAGAAGTCCTTCAGGCAGTCCAGGGCGCGCTGGACCTGGATCGGTCAGCGCACATCACAGTGCGCGGCGGTGGCCACTGTTACGAGGACTTCGTCAGCTCCAACGAGGACGGTGTGATCATCGATCTGACGCCAATGCACGCCGTCTATCGCGACGCTGCCAGCGGTGCCTACATCATCGAAGGCGGAGCTACGTTGTGGGACGTTTACACTCAGCTCTACCGCCAGTATGGTGTCACGCTCCCCGGCGGCTCGTGCTACTCGGTCGGCGTGGGTGGCCATGTGACGGGGGGCGGATACGGACTTCTATCGCGCTTGCATGGTTTGACGGTTGACTATCTGACCGCCGTCGAAGTGGTTCATGTCGCGGAGGACTACCGAGCCACACTCATTCGCGTCGGCAAGGAGTCCACCAGGGCTGAGGAGCGCGATCTGTTCTGGGCGCACCTTGGCGGTGGAGGCGGCAATTTCGGCATTGTTACCCGCTTCTGGTTCGAGAACCTGCCCTCGGCGCCCAGCCAGGCCTACCTCGCGACGCATGCCTGGAACTGGGAGGGGATGAAATTTCCTGCTTTCGCGCGTCTGGTCAGGAATTACGGACAATTCCTCGAGGCCCACAGTCAGGTGGGTAGTCCGTACCAGGGCCTTTTCACATTGCTACATCTCACCCAGTCCAGCGCCGGACAACTGGTGCTGACCGCCCAGTACGTGGGTTCAGAGCCGGCGCGACTTGACGACTTCCTCGGCTCGATAGCCGCCGGTCTTCCCGCGCCTACGCATCAAACAGTGCCCGTAGGGTATCACCACCTGGGTCCTCCAACAACGGCGGTCCAGCAGCTGCCGTGGCTGTTGGCCACGCAGACCCTCAACGGGTCTGGTCCTAACCGGCGCTTCAAGAACAAGTCGGCATACATGCAGGCAGCCTTTCCCGAACGCCAGATTGATGTGATGTGGGAGTCTCTAGCTCATCCTCGGACCCCCAACTCCCAGGCGCTGCTACAGGTAGATTCGTATGGGTGCCAGGTCAACGCGGTGCCGCCGAACGCGACTGCGGTACCGCAGCGCTCGTCGGTCATGAAGCTCCAGTATCAGACCTACTGGAACGATCCGAGTGAGGATGCCGACAATCTGAGCTGGATCCGGAAGTTCTACACCGACATGTACGGATACCAGGGCCCGGTGCCTGATGGCATCGTTGACGGCTGCTACGTGAACTACCCGGACGTCGACCTGGTCGACTGGCCGCAACTCTACTACAAGGACAACTATCCCAGGCTGCAGGCAGTTAAGTCACAGTGGGATCCCCACAACATCTTCCATCACCGGCAATCCGTACGGCCCATCAATTCGGCCCCCGCCAGCGGCTGAGCGCGGGATGCCACATGCGTGCCCAGGCCTGCCATTCGTGGACACCGCGCCTGCGATGCCTGAACATCGTGTGCGGCTGATGGTTCATGCGCTGGGCAACGGCGTGCCGGCGCATTGTCATTCGGGAGGGCGAAAGGACGGACAACGGCACGCGGTCTGTTTGCTGGCCGGCTCGTCTGCCCTTGACAGGGGTCGAGACTCTGCCAGACTCCGCCTGCAGTAGTCGGGCGTAGCTCATGGCCAACGGACTTACGCTCATGCTGCGCGTGCAGGATGGGCAACTGCCCACTCTGCTAGCGGCACTCGCGAAATCGGGCACGACGATCGACCAGGCTCTCGCGAAGCTTGGCACAGTGCACTTCGCACGGACGGTGATCCTGGATATCCTACGCCAAATCTGCAGGTGCAAGTCCCGTTCAGTGGGGGTCCATACTACGTCGCCATCCATCACTCAATACGATGGTGAGTTTGACGTGTACATCCAGGACTTCGCGCAGCAGATCGGCTCCGTCTTCGACACGCTGTTGGCCTATGTCGTGGACGGCCCACTCCTCGTGCCAGTCCAGCAACATATCGACGCGTTTGAAACCTACAATAGCCGCCAACGACATTAGTCAGCAGACACAACCGCCGAACGCAGTGCCGTACAGCGCCTATCCCCAGAGCGTACAGCAGATTCTGGCCGCGTTTTCCGGCTAAAGCCGTGCCCGAGCCGCCGCTGGAGGACATCCAGGGAATCATCCTGCGCGGATATTGTTTCCCTCACGCGCGGCATTTTGTCGTCCACAGCAACCAGGGACCGGCAGAGGCGCAGGAGTTTTTGCGCGCCGTGTTGTCCGATGTCACCACCGCCGAGGAGTGGCCGAGCAAGCCGTCCTCGGCTCTCAACCTCGGCATCACCTATCAAGGCCTGCTTGCGCTGGGCTTTGACGGCCAGACGCTGAATGTCCCGTCCTCCTTCCAGGCGGGTCCGACTAATGCGACCATCGCGCAGCGTGTTTTGGATACGGGCGACAGTGCTCCACAGCAGTGGCGGGTGACCAGGGCAATCCCACAACCGCCCACTTCGTTCTAACCGTGTTCGCCGAGACAGCGAGCGTTCTGTCAGAGCTTGGGTCGCACTGGATGCGCCAAATCTCGACGTGTGGTCTCAGCATCCCCTTCTTTCTCGATGCCGAAGCGCTGCCCGACCAGAAGGTCCACTTCGGGTTTCGCGACGGGATCGCTCAGCCGAATGTGGATGGCGTCTCGCGAAAAAACAGGCGGCCGGATAGGCAGCCGCAGGCGCCACCAGGCGAATTCCTGCTGGGCTATCCGAACCAGATGGGAGGCACTTACGCGATTGCACCTGGCGAATTGTCCCTGAACAGCAGTTTCGGCGCTTTTCGTATCCTGCAGCAGGATGTGGCCGGCTTTGAGTCGTTCCTACAAGCCGCAGCGGAACAGACCAGCAGCGATATCGAATTTCTGGCGGCCAAGGTGTGCGGACGGTGGCGAAACGGGAACCTCGTCCGGGCGCCGTCATCACCGCTGCCGTTGCTGCCCGACCGAGACCTCAACGATTTCTCTTATGGATCTGCGGACGGCGTTCCGGACGCGCTGGACGCGGCTGGCGTAGTCAGTTCTCCACTCGCACGGAAGGCAGCCGCAGTCGTGAAGAGCTCGGATATCTTGAGCCGTCGCAGCCGTGCACGTAACGCGTCCGGAGCGGTGACAACCAGAGCGTGCAGTTCATTGGCGGCCTGTGTTCGTGCCTGATCGCCGACTGACGGGCAACTCGAAGCGCGCGCACCATCTCCATCGCACCCGTGCCGGCTTTCGGTCGTGCGGTGGCGACGCCGGCCAGAACGGCTCGAGCCGCTGCTTCAGCGTCGACGCTGTCGGATTTCCCTCGCCGACGACGTGTACGACGGTCGGGTCGATCCACCTCGATGACGGTGACCTGGCGAGCACGCAACCAGCGTGCAAGTCCAGCACCGTAGCTGCCGGTACCGTCGATCCCCACTTGGACCAGGTCGCCGTACTGGCCTGTCCAGCGAAGTAATTCGGCGTAGCCACTCGTGGTTGTCGGAATGGAGCAGGTGCCCAACAGCCGGCCGCGCTCATCAAGCGCAGCCGCCACATGCAGCTCAGCATGGGTGTCTACTCCGAGTGTCACCAGTTCGCGATCGTAGTTGGCATGCTCCAATGCGGTCGGCCCACCTTTGCTTTTAGCAGTGTGATGCACACCCGGCCGGGACGGCGGACAGACCTGCGATGGGACCAAAATCAAGCTCTCATACGGTCACGATCACCCCGCGCCCCGTGGCATTCAGGTGCTCGTCAAAGACGGTCGACAGAT
>JAFAWJ010000387.1 GCA_019242065.1 Chloroflexota bacterium | reverse complement strand
CCGATCCTCAAGGTCACCGATGCGGCCGGCAAAATCCTGCACGAGTACCACCCGGGCAGCGCCCAGGTGGCCGACCCGCGGCTGGTGTACCAGATCACCTCGATCCTGTCCGACGACAAGGCCCGCCAGCCGACCTACGGCGCCAACAGCCCGCTGGTTCTGCCGAACCGGCCGGCGGCGGTCAAGACGGGCACCACGGACGCCTTCCGTGATTCTTGGGTCGTCGGCTACACGCCAGACCTGGTCACGGGCGTGTGGGTCGGCAATACGGACAACACGCCGATGAAGGACGTCATGGGCGCCGCCGGCGCGGGTCAGATCTGGCACGACTTCATGGCCGGCGCGCTGGCCAGTACGCCGGCCACCCCCTTCAACCCGCCGCAGGGCCTCCAACAAGCGGACGTGTGCGCCCTGTCGGGCATGCTGCCGACGCAGGCGTGCCGGGAGAACACCTTGCCGGTCCACGGCATTCGTCGCGACTGGTTTGTGCCGGGGGTCAACATGCCAACGCAGGCCGATACCTGGAGTCAGGCCGTGCAGGTGTGCCAGGTCAACGGCAAGCTGGCCACGCCGCTGGTCCCCGACAACGCGCGCAGCACGCAGGTGTTCGTCGATTTGCCGGACGCGTACCGCGCCTGGGGCCTGGCGCACGGCTACCCCTCGCCGCCGACAGCCGACTGCAGCGACGTATATCAGGGCGAAAAGATTGCGGAGATCACCTCGCCTGGGGCCGGCGATCGGATCATGGTCGGGCAGACGCTGCAGATCGCCGGGTCGGCGTATATCGACGACTTCGCGAGCTACACGCTGGATTTCGGCGCCGGCGACAATCCAACCTCGTGGACGCCGATCACCGAGGCGCGGACGCAAGCGGTCGACAAGGCGCTGCTCGGCGTGTGGAACACGGCCGGGCTGCAGCCCGGGCGGTATCGGATGCGGCTGCGCGTCGTCGACGAGTTTCAAAATGCCCAGGAGTCGCAGCCGCTGATTGTGACGCTGAGCGCGGCGGCGACGCCGACGCCGACCGCGGCGCCCACCGGCACGCCGACGCCCGTCGCCACGCCGACGCGCGCGGCGACCCCCGGCGGGCCGACGCCGACGCCGGCCTCCGGTCCGCGCGGCGAGACGCCGACGGCGGTCATCCCCCGGGCAGCGACCCCCGCGCCATCGCATTGAACCGAGTACCCTGAGGGCCTAGCTGTGAGCCGCTGGCAGGATGTCGTCGACGCCGAACCGGACTTTGCCGAGCGCGTGCGCTCGCTGTTCCAGGCCCGCAAGCACAAGACGCTCGCCACCCTGCGTCAAGATGGGTCGCCGCGCATCAGCGGCACCGAGACCCAGTTCGAGGACGGGGAGATCTGGCTGGGCATGATGCCCGAGTCGCTCAAAGCGCGTGACCTCCACCGCGATGCGCGGATGGCGCTGCACAGTCCCAACGTCGACGCGCCGCCAGGCAACGACGCGGGCTGGGCGGGTGAAGCCAAGATTGCCGGCCGCGGCGAACCCGCCCAGCGCACGGGTGGTCCCGAGGGCGCGACCTGGATTCGGGTCGACGTCACCGAAGTCGTGGTGACCAGTATCGATCCGACGGCGGACCACCTGATCGTCGAGTCGTGGCACCCAGGCCGCGGCCTCGAGACGCGCACCGTCAAATAACTAACCCCCTCGGGTATGATCGGGCGCCAATGGTCAACGCGCCGACACGCGGCGGCTCCGCCTCGTTCTTCCCCGCGCTCGACGGCGATCTGCCAGTCGTCGTGCGTGCTGAAGGGATCTACCTGTACGACGCCGACGGCAAGGCGATCATCGACGCCGCCGGCGGCGTTGGCGCCGTCACCTCCGTCGGCCATGCCGTCCCCGAGATCGTCGAAGCCATCACCCGCCAGCTCAAAGAGGTCGCCTTCGTGCCCTGGACCCAGTTTCAGAGCGTGCCGGCCCAGACGCTCGCCGAGGCGATCGCCGAGACCACGCCGCGCGGCCTGAGCCACGTGGCGCTGTTCAGCAGCGGCTCGGAAGTCACCGAGGGCGCGGTCAAACTGGCGCGTCAGTACTGGTTGACACGCGGCCAGCCGCAGAAGCACCTGGTCGTCAGCCGCTGGCAGGGGTTCCACGGCCTGACCCTCGGCGCGATCGGCTTCAGCGGGCACACCCAGCGGCGGCGCAAGTACCAGCCCATGCTGCATGACATGCCGAAGATCCCGCCCGCGTACGCGTACCGCTGCCAGGATTGCGCCAGCGGCAGCTTGCGCTGTGCCGACGAGCTCGAACGCACGATTCGCTGGTACGGTGCCGAAAACATCGCGTGCTTCATCGCCGAGCCCGTGGTCGGGGCGACCATGGGCGCCGTACCCGCGCCGCCGGGCTACTTTCAGCGCATCCGCGAAATCTGCGACGCCTACGACGTGCTGCTGGTCGCCGACGAAGTTATGAGCGGCTTCGGTCGCACGGGTCGCTGGTTTGCCATCGAGCACTGGGACGTGGTGCCGGATATCCTCGTCGCCGCCAAAGGCGTGAGCGGTGGCTATGCGCCGCTGGCGGTGCTGATGGCCCACGCGCGCATCGTGGCCGCCTTGCGCGAGGCGGGCACAGCGTGGGTCGCGGGTCACACGTTTGCCCAGCATCCGCTCAGCGCCGCGGCCGGGCTGGCCGTGCTGGAGTACATCCGGCGGCACGACCTGGTGCGCGCGGCGCGCGAGCGGGGCGCCGAGCTGCTGGACGGACTCAAGGGGCTGCAGGCGCGGCATCGCATCCTGGGTGACGCGCGCGGGCTGGGATTGCTGCTGGGCATCGAGCTGGTGCAGGATCAGGCGACGCGCGAGCCGTTTCCGGTAGAGGCTGAGATGGCGCATCGGTTCGGGCGGGCATGCATCGAAGAAGGGGCCGCCGTGTACCCCGGTCAGGGCGGCGCCGACGGTCAGCTCGGCGATCATGCCCTGGTTACCCCGCCGCTGACCACCACTTCGGAGCAGATTGGCGCACTGGTGGGCGCCATCGATCGGGCGCTTGCGCGTGTCGAGGCTAGTTGACACAACGTCTCAATAAAGGCGATGATCAGTGGGCGAGACGATATCTCGTCCACTGTTTTTGTTTCCATGCGTCATCCCGCACTGTCGCCGGTACGACCAGACCCACCGCTGGCTGAGGCGCCCGTTGTCGAATTCGACGATGCGGCGGTCAGCTTCGGTCATCGCACCGTCTGGTCCTCCGCCAATCTCCAGCTGGCGCCCGGCGAGTTCGTCGGCCTCATCGGCCCCAACGGCACCGGCAAGACCACCCTGCTGCGCGTACTGCTCGGCCAGGTGCGACTCACCTGTGGACGCGTGCTCGTCCTCGGCAAGCCGCCCGGCCGCGGCAATCCGGCCATCGGCTACGTGCCCCAGCGCCGTACGCTCGCGGCCGACCTGGCCGTGCGCGGCTTCGACCTGGTCATGCTCGGGCTGGTCGGCCACCGCTGGGGGTTCGGGCCGGCTTCGGCGGCCGAGCGCCTCGCCGTCGAGGCGGCGATCGACGCCGTGGGCGCCTCGGCCTACGCGTATCGACCGGTCGGACTCCTGTCCGGCGGCGAACAGCAGCGCCTCCAGATTGCCCAGGCACTGCTGACCGAGCCACGCCTGCTGCTGCTGGACGAGCCGCTCGCCAGTCTGGACCTGAAGAGTCAGCACGAGATCGTGCACCTGGTGGAGCGGCTGCGCGTCGAGCGCCGCATGACGGTGATCATGGTCGCCCACGACCTGAATCCGCTCCTGGAAATGCTCGACGGCATCGTGTTCATCCTCGACGGCCAGGTGGTGGCCGGCTCGCTGGACGACGTGGTCCGTTCGGACCTGCTCAGCGAGCTGTACGAGACGCCCGTGCACGTGCACGTGACCGCCGACGGCCACCGCTTCGTGGTCGGCGCCTGAGGCCATAAGCCAGCGATGCAAGACATCTTCGCGTATGGCTTTATGCAGAACGCCTTTCTGGCGGGGAGCGTCGTCGCCGTCATGGCGGGCGTTATTGGCTACTTTGTGGTGCTGCGAAGACTGGCATTCGCCACCGAAGCGCTCTCGCACGGCGGCTTCGCGGGCGCCACGGGGGCGGTCCTCGTCGGCCAGGACATCTTCGTCGGCATGCTCACCTTCACGACCCTCGCCGGCGTGCTGATGGGTGTCCTCGGCGACCGGCTACGCGGCCGCGACGTCGCCATCGGCGCCACCCTGGCCTTTTCCCTGGCCCTCGGCTCCCTGTTCCTGACCATGTCCACGAAGCTCGCCGGCGAAGCCGTCAACATCCTGTTCGGCAACATCCTGGCCATCTCGCCCGCCGACCTGCGCCTGGTGATCGTCTTCGCCTGCTTCAGCCTGGCGGCCATGGGCGTGATCTATCGCCCGCTGCTGTTCGCCTCGCTGGACCCCGAAATCGCCGAGGCCCGCGGTCTGCCCGTGCGCGCGCTGGGCGTCGGATTCATGATCCTGCTCGGCTTCGCCGTGGCGACCGCCGTCCAGATCGTCGGCGTGCTGCTGATCTTCGCGCTGCTCATCCTGCCCGCCGCGACCGCCCAGCAGCTGACCGCCCGTCCGCCGCAGGCGATTGCCCTGGCGGTGGCGATTGGCGTCCTGTGCGTGTGGGTTGGACTGGTCATCGGCTTCTACGTGCCGTATCCGCCAAGCTTCTTTATTACGACGCTCAGTTTCGTGGGCTACCTGGTGGCCTCGCGCCGCTCGCTGGTCTTCGCCACGGCGCACTAACGAGATCCCCGGCTATGCTGGGCAGGCATGCCCGTGTCCGCCGGCGATCAGTCCTGGATCCAGCGACTGCTTCCCCGCTACCGCTACGGCGTCATTCTGCCCGGTACCGCCGGCACCCAGCGCGGCGTGGACTACCAGTTCTACAGGCTCGTCCCGCACGACGTCATGCAGATTGGCGTCGGCCTCGGCATCCGCGACTACTCGGACGTCACGCCCGATTCGGCCGTCGAGGCCTTCTGGCGCTGCGTCGAGACGCTCCAGGCCGAGTCCGCGGACTGCGTGGTGCTCTCGGGCGTCCCCGTATCGGCCGGCATGGGTCGCCAGCGCGTGTGCGACCTGCTGGCGGAGGTGCCGCGGCGTACCGGTCAGACCGCGTACGCCACGCTGGAGTCGATCGTCGCCGCCCTGGGCTTCCTCGGCGTCTCGCGCATTGCCATGGCCAGCCGCTTTCCGGCCGAGACCAACGCGGTGATCGCCACGTACCTTGCCGAGGCTGGCATTCAGGTGCTGGCGACCACCGCACGCGACCTGTCGCTGAGCCAGGCGCGCCAGTTGTCCATGGCCGATGGCATGCAACTGGCGCTCGACGTCGGTCGCGAGGCGGCCGCCCTGGCGCCGGCGGCCGAAGCCATCCTGCTGCCGGGTGGCGCCACGTTGAGCCTGCACGCGATTCCTGCGCTCGAGGCTGAGCTCGGCAAACCGGTGCTGATCAACCTCAGCGCCGAAATCTGGCAGACGCTGGTGGCGCCGGGCGTCATTCCGCCAGTCGCCGGCTGGGGCTGCCTGCTGGCGAACCGTGGAGAGGTGGAGCCGCGTGGATCTTGAGTTGAGAGGCAAGGCCGCCATCGTCACCGGTGGCAGTCGGGGAATTGGCAAGGCGGTTGCGCGCGAGCTGGCGCGCGAGGGCGCGTCCGTGGTGGTGGTCGCACGCGGACGTGAGGCGCTGGAGGCGACGGCACAGTCGCTTGCCGCCGAAACCGGCGCAACGGTGACGCCGCTGGTTGCCGACACCGCGGATGCCGAATCGGTCGCGTCCATGGTCGACCGGGCCTTCCAGTCGATGGGCAGCATCGACATCCTGGTCAACAGCGCCGCCGAAGTCGGCAGTCGGGTGGCGTTCAAGCTGGCGGACATCACCGACGCGCCGTTCAGAGCCGAGCTGGATGTGAAGGTGCTCGGTGCGTTGCGCTGCATCCAGCACGTGGCTCCGCACATGCAGCGCAACGGCTGGGGACGCATCATCAATATCAGCGGCCTGGCCGCGCGGTCGACGAACTCGATCATCGGCAGCACGCGCAACGTGGCGCTGGTGGCGCTGACCAAGAACGCCGCCGACGAGCTGGGACCCTCGGGCATCAACGTGACGGTCGTCCACCCGGGCGGGACGCTGACCGAGTACTACCAGGCCCAGATGGAAGCGCAGGCCAGAGAGCGCGGCATCTCCGTCGAGCAGGCCATTCAAGAGCGGTTCGCGACCAACCTGGTGCGGCGGCCGATCACGCCCGAGGATGTCGCCCACGTCGTGACGTTCCTGGCTTCACCCCGATCGGTGGCCATCAACGGCGATGTCATCGCCGTCGGCGGCGGCGTCCCCGGCGTGATCTACTACTAACCGCCCTCAACTAACTCGATTTACTGAGCGCGGATTGGAATTCCCCACGAATCGTCTCACCGCCGTTGTTGCGCCAGTCGGCGACGAGCTGGTCGTAGTCGCCAAACGGCCGGCGGCCGACGATGATGTCACGCACTCCGTCGTACAACTGCTGGGTCACCACCGCGCCGTTGCGCACGGCGGTGGGTGAGACATAGCCCATCGTCGGATCCGTGATGCCGAGCGGCAGGAGCAGCTTTTCCGCCGCCACCAGCTGGGTGGTGTAATCCGGAATGTCGGGCAAATACAGCACCGACTCGTGCTGGGCGATGTACTTGAACGGCAGATAGTTCGCGTCCGGATTGCCACGATCGGTCAGTACCGGATTGCCGTTGGCGTCCAGCGTGTAGTCCGGGCCCTGCACGCCGTACGAGAGCAGCGCGTCTTCGGCTGATCCGAACGGCGCGGCAAGATAATTGAGCACGCGCAGCAGCTCCCTCACGCGATCCGCCGAGCCCTTCTTGATCGCGGTGGCGCCCAGGTGCGCCGCGTTGAGCATGTGCACCGGCTTGCCGCCGTCGTGGGCCGGGAACAGCGGGATCATGTGGACCTCAAAGGGATTGGGAGCCATCCGCGCGCGACGCCACGGATCACTCCAGGCGGTGGCGAAGCCGTCCAGCCAGATTGTCCACTTGCCCGCGGCGAAGTCGGACCGGCCATTGGGTCCGCTGCTCATCTGGGCGGTATTGGGGTGGTAGAGGTTGGCGGCGTACAGGTCGTGCACGAAGCCAACCGCTTCCTTATATTCGGGAGTTTCGAAGGCGCGCGTCAGCTTGCCGTCGGATTCGAGTCGCCATTCGTTGGGTGCCCCGTAGAACTGGGAAAACCACTTCACGCCGAAGGCATCGCCTGAGGAGGAGGCGCCCGCCGCGGCAATCGCATAATGGTCGTCCTGCGGCTGGGTGAGCGCCTGCATGACGCGCTTGAAGTCGTCGGCGTTTTTGGGCACGTAGTCCGTGCCCAGCGTGGCGTCCCATTGAGTGACGTTCTTGAGGAAGACGAAGCCCTCGGAGTACAGCGGCTTGGGGACCATGATGACTTTGCCGTCGTAGACGCTACCCGAGTTCTTCCACGCGCGAGTGGGGATGGCGGCCAGCGCCGGGTAGTCCTTGATCGCGTCGCCGGCCAGATAGGGCGTGAGGTCCGCGCCCTGGGCCTCGACGAACTGCGGCACGCCCGCAACGGCGGTAATCGCAGTTTGCAGGTTGTAATAAAAAAACAGCAGGTCCGGCATGTCCGAGCCAGCCATCACCGTGGCCAGCTTGGCCACGTAGTCGCCTGGCGCGACGATGTTCATCCTGAAGTCGGCGTTCAGCTCCTTGTTGATCGCCTGCCAGGCCGGGTTGTTTTCGTACGGCGTGGGCGGCGGAAACAGGCCGATGGTCATCGACGTGATCGTTCCGCCCGAGCCGACCGGTCCCGTAATGGACTTCGCGGGGTTCCTGGGATAGGTGTTGTAGCCGTCCATGTAGGGATCGCCCGACGACGGGAAGTCGGGCGTCGGCTTGTTCGGGAATGGGACGTAGGTGGGTAGCAGGCTGGTGTTGCTGCTGGTACCGGTCGTACCAGTGGAGGACGGGACGGTCGGCGCGGCGGGCGCGGCTGGTGCACACGCCTCGAGC
>JAFAWJ010000177.1 GCA_019242065.1 Chloroflexota bacterium | reverse complement strand
CGACAGGTTGGATTCGTCGAGGGATTGAGAGGGGGGCGCAAGTACCCGCACCGACGCCGACGATCAACTGGTGCTCGCGACAGTTGGCACCCAGCTCCTCGATGACGGGGTAAACGGCGAACGTCCGCGGTCGATCAGACTCTGCGCGCCGACCTTGACCACGCTGGCCAGGGGCAAAATGGGCACGACGAGACCCTCGTCTGCTTCCCGCAGGCGATCCATCGAAGCGAGGGTCTCACTGGCGAACCTCGACGCCAGATGCTTGGCATGAAGTTGTGGCGTTTCCGCGGTTCGGCAGTTCTTCCGCGGAATCTCCTCAGAGCAAGGATCGATGAGCAACGGAGGTTCGCCACACCGTCGAAGTACGCGAACGGTCGCGGCGCCTGAACCGCCGAAGGCACTCTTCGCGAGATGAATAGTATCGTCAGGCATGCGAAGGCCAGCATGACCACCGTCGCTACCATCTTGTCGACTGTGGACCCCATCGGCCGTTTACGCCGGCTCAGGACGCGCCGATGACGATTCGGGTCGAGGTGCACCTTCACGCAGGGTTGGTGCGCTACGCGCCAGATGCCTCGGGCCGAAGCACCTACCAGCGCGAGTTCCCCGACGGAGCGCGCATCAGCGATGTCGTCGCGAGCTTCAACTTGCCCGTGGAGGGGCGCATCATCATTGGTCTCGACGGCGAAGCCGCAACACCCGAGACAGCGCTGCATGAGGGTGCGCGCATTGACCTGGTGCCACCAATCGCCGGCGGCTAGGCGTGGTTGCGCGATGACCTCTGCCTGCTAAGCTTCGCTATTCTCAACTTCGAAGAGAAGGCGCAACTGAAGGGACTGCCAGGCTGATGCCCAACGGGTACTGGGATCGCATTTTGCACGTCGATCTGACCGCGGGAACTACCCGCGTCGACTCTCTGGGCGACGCATTCTGGCGGCGGCACCTGGGCGGTCGGGCGATCATCGCCCACTACCTGCTGACCGAACTGCCAGTCGGCGCCGACCCGCTGGGTCCCGAGAATGTGCTGGTCTTCGCCGCTGGTGTCCTGACTGGCACGCCGTTCCCTGGTGCGGGCCGACATTCCGTGGGCGCCAAATCGCCCATGACTGGCCTGTTCGGCGAGTCCGAGTCTGGCGGCTTCTGGGGCGCCGAGCTTCGCCACGCCGGCTGGGACGGCATCGTCTTCCACGGTCGCGCCGACAAGCCCGTGTATCTCTGGATCAAAGACGACACGGTCGAGATACGCGACGCCTCGAAGATCTGGGGTCTCGAGACGGGCGACGTCGAGGACACATTGCGCGCCGAGCACGGCGAGCGGCTGCTGCGCGTTGCCCAGACGGGTGTCGCGGGCGAGAACCTGGTGAAGTTTGCGCTGGTCGTCAACGACCTGAACGAGGTCGCTGGCCGCGCGGGCATGGGCGCCGTCATGGGCTCCAAGAACCTGAAGGCCATCGCCGTGCGCGGGACACAGAAAGTCCCTGTGGCCGATATGCAGCCGCTGACGGATACGTCGAAGTGGGTCATCCAGACCATGGACGATGTCCACTACAACCCGCATCACTTCGGGACAGGCGCCGGCATCATCGGCAAGCACCTGGAGGGCCATATGATCGTGCGGAACTTCCAGGACGGCCAGTGGGACCCGGACAAAATCAACGCTATTGATGCCAGGGCGATCGCCGACTCACCGTACCGCCAGAAAATGGACGGCTGTTACGCCTGCTCCGTGCGCTGCAAGAAGCGGGTCAAGGATGAAGCGATGAGCGTGCTGCCGAAGTACGGTGGCCCCGAATACGAGACCATCGGCTCGATCGGCACGAACCTGACCGTTGGCGAACTGCCCACCATTTTGCTGTTGAATCAGCGGCTGAACCAGGTCGGGCTCGACACCGTGTCGTTCGGCGGCACCGTGGCCTGGGCGATGGAGTGCTTCGAGCGCGGGCTGCTGACAACCGTCGAGACCGGTGGCATCGAGCTCCATTGGGGCGACGGCGACACCGTGCTGAAGTTGGTGGACCAGGTGGCTCACCGCGAGCAGCCCCTTGGTGACTTGCTGGCCGACGGCGCCCTCGCCGCGGCGCGCAAGCTCGGCAAGGGCACCGAACAGTACGTGGTGCACGTCAAGGGTCTCGAAGTTGCGATGCACGATCCGCGCGGGATGCAGCGCATGCTCGAGAACTACCCGATGAACCCGACCGGTGGCGACCACACGGGCGGAGCGCATGGCAAGACGTCGCTCCGCAACGCGATTGGCCTTTGCATCTTCCTCGGTTATGACGAGGACCGAACCCTGGACCTGGTCAATGCGGTCACTGGTTGGGATATGGACCAGCAGGAACTGCGCACCGTGGTCAGTCGCGGGCTGAGCCTGGCGCGTATGTACAACCTGCGTGAGGGCATGACCAGCGAAGACGATCGGCTGCCGCAGCGCTTGCACGAGCCCTTGCTCAAGGGTCCACTTTCCGACAAACGGCTGACCCGTGAAGAAGTGCGGACGATCGTCACCGACTATTACCGTCAGCAGGGGTGGCACCCCGAGTCTGGGACGCCGTTGCTGGGAACGTTGCAGGCGCTCGAGATTGCCAACTACGCCGACTTCGCCCAGAAAGGCGTGGACTCATCACGCGGCAGCGCAGTGTTGCCGCCGGTGGTCACTCTCACAGCCGCCCCAGAGGAGTTACACGCTGAGTAGCCGTAACCCTCGAACGCGCACCGTAGGCGCGCACGCGCAGATGCGCCAGTCTCACGTGGAAGACGAAGCCCCTGCCGGTCAGCGCTGCACTTCAGGACTTGCGGTCCTGCCCCACCACACCGAACTCCAGGTGCCGGGCCAGGGCCAGCAGGCCGCGATTGAGAGCTTGTCCGCCGGCGAGCCATGAAAACACAGCGCCACACACAGGCGATCACCGTACATGTTCGCCAGTCGGCGCGCTGTCAGCAGGGCTTCGGCGGGGTCGTCGGGATCCTCGGCTTTTGCTCCACATGCGCCGCCAGCAAGCCGGCGGATGGTCGTCCGCCGGCCACACAGATCACGCCTTCATTGTGGTCGGCCAGGTCGCGCCAATCGATGCGCGGTCCACGCCAGTCGCCGCCGCTGAGCTGGCCGATGTTCGAGAGCTGGACCATATTCGTCCAGCCGACGTCGTCGACGGCGGGCAGGACGAGCTCGCGCAGCTACTACTCGCTCCACGGTTGAAAGCTCCGCTCGGACAGCACCCGCACGCGCAGTCCAACGATGTGATCAACGCCGGCTCGCGCGCAGGCAACCGCGGTCTTGGCTGCCGAGCGGAGTCCAGAGTCGGCGTCAGACCCTCGAGCAGGTGCAGAGGCGGTGCGAGCTCCGGATCAACTGGCATGGAGCATGTGCGAATCTGGCACAGTGAAGTTTGCATTCAGGGGGAGGTCCTGGCTGGATCGGCCGACGTACATCCGATACGTCCCCGGTGCAATGGTCCAGCCAGCACCATCCTGCCAATGGCGGAATGCGCGCTGATCCACTTCGATCACGATGCGGCGCGATTCACCTGCCGCGAGCCAGACGGGAGCGAACGCCTTGAGCTCTGGCGCACCGCAGCCTATCCTATTTGGCGCATCGATATACACTTGGACCACTTCTTTGCCCGCGCGCTCCGACGTGTTGCGCACCGTTACCGCAACACGTGCACCACTAGCCGAAGTGCGCTCCACTTGCAGGTCCTCGATGGCGAAGCTGGCGTAGCCGAGTCCGTGCCCGAAGCCAAAGCGCGGCGTAATGCCGTCCTTGAGAAAATGGCGGTAGCCGATGGTGGGCTCGGATTCGTAGGCCAGGTCGTGGTTGACGGGTGTGAGGTCGAACACTTCGTAATCGGCCTCATCCCGAGCAAAGGTCACTGGCAGCCGCCCGCCCGGTTCGAGGTCACCGCTGAGCACAGCGGCCAGGGCAGGCCCGAACTCCTGCCCGGGGAACCACGTGCACATCACCGCCGCCGCTCGCTTCGCCCACGGCATGTCAACTGCGTGCGCGGCATTCACGACCACCACCGTGCGCGGATTGGAAGCGCATACTTGCTCGATGAGTTCGATCTGGTTATCGGGTAGTCGCGTCGTGGAACGGTCCGCGCTCTCGAGGGCGGAGTCTTGTGTCTCACCGACGACAAGCACCACCGTATCGGCCTGCTGCGCAGCGGCGACCGCGCGCTCAAGCAGGTCCGTCGGCGTCGGCGGACGACATCCGATATGAAAGCTGTGCGCCTTCGACGGTCCGAAGCGGACTTCGGCGTCCAGTCGCACCGGTACACCCGCTTCGAGGTGCTGCTCAACGGTCACAAGTGAAGGCCGCATCAGGTAGCCCATGTCGTCGACCGTCGGCGGATGCGGCTGTGATGCCACCAGTTGACCGTCCAGACGCACGTCGAATCCAGCGGAGCTGCCCACCACAAAGGTATGCACTCCACTGACCTCGGGGGTCAAAATGCCCGATACCATCACGCGGCCTGGAGCCGTTGGCGTGCCAATCCCCGGCATACGGAACCAGATCATGGATCCGCTGGTGCGGACCTCGCGTACAAGCGGTTGGTCGGCTGGCGTGGACTCCCAGAAATATTCGACCGTAAGCCCCCGTGAGGCGCCGTCGTGAGCGGCGACGGTAGGCACTTCCCGCAGCAGCGGGACCTTGCGCGCGGCTGGGGCGCCGCGTTCGTGTACGAGGTTCACATTCGAGAACCGCTCGCGAATTGCGCCGAGCGGCGTCTCAGTCGAATCGGGCAGCGGCAGCTGTGAAAACGCGCCACCCTGATACGCGGGTTCCGTCGCATTCGGACCGATGACCGCGAGGGCCTTGCCCGCAACCAATTTGAGTGGCAGGAGGTCACCGTGGTTGTGGAGGAGGACGAATCCCGCGGCAGCCGCCTCACGCAACAGCCTTCGAGGATCATCAACAGGCTGGAGTTCAGGCGCGGAGTCCGATCCGAGGATACCCACGCGCTGCGCCAATCGCAGGATGCGCAGCACCGCCTCGTCGACAACGTCCTCCGCCACCTCGCCCGCGTGAACTGCCTCTGCGAGCGGCTCACCAAAACGCTGCGGTCGACCAGGTCCCGGCAGCTCCATGTCCAGTCCAGCCAGCGCGGCCGGCCCGGTACTGCGCGTCCCACCAGCGTCGGAGATGACGAAGCCGTCGAAGCCCCACTCATCTTTGAGAACCTGTCGCAGCAGGTAGGGGTGCTCGCCGCAGAAGGTCCCGTTCACCCGGTTGTAGGCGCTCATGGTGCCCCA
Source organism: Chloroflexota bacterium (assembly GCA_019242065.1). The sequence continues at coordinate 2,273 of JAFAWJ010000177.1, read as the reverse complement.
CGCGCCGGCCTCGACCGCCATCTCAAACGGCAATAAATAGACCTCGCGCAGCACCCGTTCGTCGACCACCGAGTTCATGAGCTGGCGTTCGGTTTCGGAGTCGTTGGCCGCCAGATGTTTCACCACCGACGCGACGCCGCGACTTTGAAGTCCAGACAGCCAGGCGACCGCGAGCGTACCGCTCAAAAGCGGATCCTCTGAATATTGTTCGAAGTCCCGACCGCCCAGCGGGCTGCGCGGTAAATTCACGTTGGGCGCGTGCAGCCCGTGCACACCGCGCCGCTTGGCCTCGTCGCCAACCAGTTCGCCAATGCGTCGCAACAGGCCCGGGTCCCAGCTCGCGGCCAGCGCCGTCTCACACGGGGTCAACGAGGGATAATCGTCCGGACTCTGGGGACGCACCCCAGCCGGCCCGTCCGACAGACGTATCCGCTTCAACCCGATGCGCGGCACCTCCCATGGAATCGGGAGTTCGACGCGTGTCATCAGCCGGACCTTCTCGTCCAGCGACAATTGCGCGAGCAGCGCCCGAAGCTCGGCGTCGGTGGCTTCTGTCGGTGATTCGATCATGCCGCGACCTCGCTGCCGATGCTCGCGCTCGCCGGATCCCAGATCGGCTCAGGGTTCAGCGCGGGCATCACTTCTTTGATGAACAACTCCAGCGAGCGTCGAAACGCGTCGTGCGTTGCACCCGGACCGAAGGTGAACCACAAACGCATCTGCGGAATGCCTTCCGCCTCATACGCCTTGAGCCCGCGTATGACTGTTTCCGGGCTCCCGATCAGCCACGCGTTCTCGATGAACTCCTCCAACGAGTTCGCCTCACGACCGGTGGTTGCGCCGTCCAGTGGCGTGAGTCGGGGTGAGGCGGACCCGTCGCGAGGACCGAAGATGTTGCCAATGCGCTGGAAATAGCGGCTCATCGGCCCCTCAACCTCCGCGCGCGCCTGCTCGTCAGTTTTTCCGACGTATACGAACTTGGTGGCCGCCATCCACTGCAAACACCAGCGGATCGTTTCAGGCGAATGATGTGCAGATTCCAGCGCTTCGCGATACACCCGCATCAAACGTCCCATGCGATCCGAGGGCAGACGACCCATCATCACGGGCCAGCCGCGACGCCCAAATTCCTGAATGGTTGCCTCGGAGTTCGTCGCCCGGGCGAGCATCGGGTGCGGCTTGCGATACGCCGGCGGGTTGACGCGACCCGTAATTCGAGCTCGATCGTAGACTGTCTCGACCTCGAGCGGCGGGTCACCCGGCTGGTACGCCCAGATGCGAAGCATCGCGTCGATCGTCTGGTCCAGGGCGTTCCGACGCAGCCCGGGGTCGCGACCCAGTCCCTCGTACATTTCGGCTCCGCCACCCCCGGCCAGCCCGAACAGGACCTTACCCTTCGTGAGCACATCCAGCAGGTTGAACGTTTCAACGGTTTGAAGCGGATGGTGCAGTGTCACCAGCGAGACGCTCGTCGCGAGCCACGCGTTTTTGAGGCTGCCCGCGAAATACGCGGCGAGCAGGTGCGGATCGCAGTACGTGTTGTAGTCGTCCAGGTGGTGCTCGGTCAGGTAGATGGTCGAAAATCCGGCCTCATCGGCCTGTACGGCCTGCTCCACGACCGCGTCAATGTTGTCGACGTCCTCTTGTTCACCGCCGGTCTGTGGCGCCAGGTACAAGCCGAGATGCATACGTTACTCCGTCAGTAAGCTAATGCGAGTGTAGGCGCGAGCTGACGATTCGCAAAATCGGTTGCATGGATGCTTTGCATCGGCGTTCCGATACCACTAGCCATTGAGCTCCGCTGCCACCTCGCGCAGCATCGTGCGCACCCACCGGTGCGCCGGATCAGACGTATTGCGGCTGTGCCAGTACATGGCTTCCGCGAGCGGCGGCGTGTCGAACAACGGCTCGACCAGACGCACGTCGGCCACTGGCGCGAGTTTGCGACCAAGCCGCTCCTGAATCAGCGCAACCTCTGGCGTGCCTTGCAGCAACAACGGGAGCAAGACGAAGCTGTCGACCGACACCTGCACGCGTCTCGGCAGATTCATCTCGCGAATGGTTCGGTCGGCCATCCCGAAACCGCCGCGCGCACTCGCCTGGTACACCGCGTGTGGTTGCCGCATGTACTCCTGCAAGCTCAGCGTGTCACCCACGTGCGCATTGCCGCTCCACACCATGCACACCCAGCGGTCGTGAAACAGAATCTCGCTCTGCAGGCCCAACTCGCCTGCGCCTATGCTCGGCCACAGACCGACCATCAGGTCGCTCGT
>JAFAWJ010000008.1 GCA_019242065.1 Chloroflexota bacterium | reverse complement strand
AGTGACTGGATGCGGCAGGCGACCGCACGGTCCAGGTCTACACGACCGCGCCCGATCGTTTGTAAGTGCCGTCAACTCCGAAGGCCCCAGTGACCTGCCGACCTGGTCCCCATCGTCGGCCACGGTGATCCACGGCGAAACACGACGCGATCCTCGCCGATACATTGGCGATCAATGACCACGTGGACGCTCTGGCCGACTGTATCGACGCCAAAGGGCCGCGGCCCTCACGCTCTAAAAGAGGATCGTAGTCGCAAACCGCGTGACGGACGAAGGCGAAGCAGAGTCGAGCGTCGCTGCTGATGTGGTGCAGTCCACCGTCGGCGGCGTCTGAGACCCGCCAATGGTGTCAGCGCACAGGTTTGCCGGCTCCTGGGATTTCACGTTGTCCCACACCTGCTCTATCGGATTTGAGATCTGGCGCAAGGCCGGGCAAGCCAGTCCAGCATGCGGCGGCTGTGGTCCGACGGGAGTCCATCCCAGATGAGGAAGACGTACAGTGCTGCTCGTGCCGCTGCACTTCGGCAAGAAATTCGACCAACGTTTCGTCGTTGCAGGCGCCAGGGCGCAGTTGAAAGACGAGGTGGCTTCGCTACCATCGGGTTCGTGCGCCTGCACGCCGGCGATCGACACCGCTTCCAGGCAAGTGGTGGCGCCGTAACGGCGTCTGGTCTCGGTGCCCAGGTGGCCCGCAGCGACGGCAGTAGCGATCGCCTGACTCGTCCTCAAAAAGGATCAGTCTGTTCTGGCGCGTTGCCGTTTTAGGTGCGGCCAGCGCTGTTTACCCACTGCTGAATGGCCTCGGCGTTCGCGTTCTTTGGCTCGCTGCGCTGGTCGCCGCCGGTCCGGTCCAACTGGTCGTGCAACAGATACCAGAAATGGACTGGGAGGCACGACACGACTCGATCAGCTCAGCCACGCAGGACAGTCCACGAATCCGTCGACTAACCGTTGGCTTCGGCGCCGTTGATCAGCACGTTTCTGAGGTCGGTACATTGAGCATCCGTTAACCTGGACTTGCGTCCGGCCATGGCGGCAACCCCTACCTTCGCAGAGTCATGAACCGACAGAACTCCAGCCAGGCAGCGCTCACTGCTACCGGCACCAGGAACAGTTCGATAGCGATGGGCGATTCGAATGCGGCAGCCGCATTGACGGTCGGTAATCCGCCTCCCTGCAGCAGGTAGATCATCAATGACAGACAGGCCACTGCCACAGCCGCGGCGGAGGCAGCTAGCGCCACGAACGTCGCATACACGTGCTGCTCACCTGTGAACCGCCGCCGAAACGGCTCGAGCGCGGATAGCAACAGAACGCCGCCGGCGCCAAGCTCGAGGAGCGCGGTCAACTGGACGGCGAGGGCAGCGTGGGGACTGACGACCGCGTGCACGATCGGCGCGAGCGGACCGCTGCTCGAGCCCGGCTGGGCCGCGACGAAGCTCGTGAACTGGACTACAAGATTGGAGTCCATCACCTTGCTGAGCCCGGCGAGAACGAACTCAATGCCGAGCAGTGCCTTGATGAGCAGACCGGCTGCCTCGGCGGCGTTTCCAGTTCGAGACAGCCGTTGACGAGGGCGTGAGTTGCCGCTGGTGTGAAACGTCCGATTCCGGACTAGCTGATCGACGGGCATCGTGTCGAGCGTTGCCGCGCCACTCCTTGTGACAGTCATGCAAAGCCTGATACCCCGCGCGCGCATTGGTGGATTGGTCTTTGATGTAATCAGCGCGTCAGTCACATTGACTCCTGGTTGCGCAACATAGTCGGACTGCTCGGCAGAGCAGGAGCCGCCGCTGGAGTGTCTGGGCGTCGAGGACCTCATGCGACGTGAGGCTGGCGAAGTGGCGCGTGATCCCAACCCGCAGATCAGTTCTTTGAGGATGTCGAGCAAGCTCGTCATCGGCCAGCGCACTACGAGCTCGTCCTTGAGGCCCGACAGGTGCACTGGTTCGGGCAGCGCCACAAGTGGCGAAACGATGATCCGTCCGTTCGGTTGGATCTTGACCGACGGGTTCCGAGGCAAGCCGCGATCGAGCGTGTCCAGCGTTGCCCGCGTCGTGTGCTGGGGGTCGCCGATGAACACCTCTACGTCATGCGGCTACCCCAGTTGGGCGTAGTAACTGTCGCGCGTCAGCCGCTACAACGACAGCGTGCAAGAGCGTCCCAGGGGTTTGGCCGCCCAGGCCGCAACGCGGTCAGTGCCGACGATGTCTCGCAACCACGACGCGAGTGCGCCGAACGCCCGCGGCCTGCTGTTCACCATTCTCGGCGAGCTCGTTCTGCCGTGCGGCGGCCTTACCTGGACCAGCGGGTGGATCTCAGCCCCAATGAGAGGGTTGCGTCGATCCTGGCGCTGGCGGAGTCGGGCATGGGCGTGCGCGAGATCAGCCGCGGCACGGGCAAGGACCCGAGTACGATCAGCCGGTGGCTGCGCGTGGCCAACAAACCCGCCGTCGTAAGGGCGATTGAGGAAGACCGCATCGGGCTGGGCCATGCCCAGTACCTTGCCCCGATCACCGACCCAGAACAAATCGACCAGCTGGTTGCGGCGGCTCCCACGCTTGCGCAGGTGGAGTTTGCGCGCCTCGCGCAGAGTGTTGTTTCAAACAACACCTACTGTGTTGATGATGGGCGTCTGGTGGACGTGGAAGGAAAGCTGGCCAAGGTGCGCACGATCACGCCTATCGGCCGGCAGGTGTTGGACCGCATCATTGCTCGCGCTCTCGAGCTCCGCAGGCAGGCAGAGACCAATGCTGCCATCGAGCGAGAGCGTGATAATGCAAAGCCGCCGAAGAACAGCGGGCCTGACCAGGTGAGCGGCCGGTCGGCGACGCCACCTAAAAC
>JAFAWJ010000589.1 GCA_019242065.1 Chloroflexota bacterium | reverse complement strand
TTTTCGAGGTAGCGCAGCAGCGCGTTGCCCGACGTCGCGAAACCGACGCCAAAGGCGTCGAGCGTCGCCTCGTCGAAACCGCGCCGCGCCATGTACTCGCGTGCGCGGCTGCCCGCGACGCCACGGAACAGGCCACGGTAAAAGGTCTGGGCGCGTTCGAGGATCGTGTAGAGCCGCCGCGCGCGGTCGTCGTCTTCGACGCTCTGGCGCGCGGGCAGCTCGACGCCCGTCTGTACGGCCAGGATGCGCAGCGCCTCGGGAAACTCCAGATGCTCGCGCTCCATGAGCCAGTCGAAGGCTGATCCCCACTTGCCGCAGCCGTAGCAGCGGTACGACTGGCTGTGCGGATGGACGTAGAACGACGGCGTTTTTTCCGAGTGGAAGGGGCACAGCCCGCTGAACGACGAGCCGACACGTTTGAGCGCGACCGTGCGCCCGATCAGCTCGACAAGATCAACGCGCGCCTTGATTTCGTCCGTGACCGTGCTCACGGCTACCCTACGAGAGGACGGCCCAGGGCCCGGGGACGTAGAAGCGTTCGAAGACCTGAATCGCGTAGCGGTCCGTCATGCCCGCGATGTAATCGGCGACGCGGCGCTCGATCGGCTCGTCCCGCGGATTGGCGCGCCACTCGTCGGGGAGGTCCTCGGGGTGCGCGCACAGGTATTCGAACAGCTTGTGCACGATGAAGTGCGTTTTGGGATCGTCTTCCTTGGCGGCCGAATCGGTATACACCCGGCTGAACATGAACTCGCGCAAGTCATCGACCACCTCCAGGACCTCGGGGCTCATACCGACGGCAATGCCGTTGCCGACCGCCTCTCGCCAGTCGGCACCCTCGCCCTGGGCCACCCGCCAGTTGAAGTCGACCACGTCTGTGACGAAGGCAGTGATCCGCGAGCCCGACGTTTTGCTAAAGACGGCGTTGGCGTCCGCTGGCAGGTCATCCACCGAGATGACCCCGGCGCGGATGGCGTCGTCAATGTCGTGATTCAGATACGCCAGGCTGTCGGCGATCTTGACGATCTGGCCCTCCAGCGTGTTCGCAATACCCCAGCCCTCGGCGGCGATGCTCTCACGCAGCTTCGAGTGCCGCAAGATGCCGTCGCGCACCTCGCGGGTCAGGTTCAGGCCGCGGCCATCCTTTTCAAGCAGCTCGACTACCCGCACGCTCTGCTCGTTGTGACGGAATCCGCCGGGCAGGCAGACGCCCAGCGCGTACTCACCCGCGTGCCCGAACGGAGTATGGCCGAGGTCGTGGCCCAGGGCGATGGCTTCGGTCAGGTCCTCGTTCAGGTTCAACCCGCGCGCGATGGAACGCGCCACCTGCATGACCTCCATCGTGTGGGTCAGCCGCGTGCGGTAATGATCGCCGACGGGGGCGATAAACACCTGCGTCTTGTGCTTGAGTCGCCGAAACGCCTTGGAGTGGATGATGCGATCGCGATCGATCTGATACGCGGTGCGCATCGGGTCCGGGTCTTCAGGATGATCACGATCCGGGCTCTCGCGCGACCGAGCCGCGAATTTGCTCAGGAGCTCTTCGCGTTGCTCGGTCCGCGCGCGGACCTCCGGATGTGAACGCGCGGTCCAGTCGAATGGATTCACCGACACTTAGCGGTCGGTCGGCGTAAACCCCAGGGCAGCCTGTGCCGCCGCGAGGCGGGCGATGGGGATACGGCCCGGCGCGCAGCTGACGTAGTTCATTCCGACTTCGTGGCAGAAGGCCACCGACGCGGGATCACCGCCCTGCTCGCCGCAGATGCCGACTTCGAGGCTGGGGCGCTGGTTTCGCCCGCGCTCAATGCCGATGCGCACCAGTTCGCCAACCCCTTCGCGGTCGATCGACTCGAACGGGTTGTGCGGGAGCACTTTCTCCTTCAGGTACTCGCCCAGGAACTTGCCCTCCGCGTCGTCGCGCGAGTAGCCGTACGTCGTCTGCGTCAGGTCATTGGTGCCGTACGAGAAGAACTCGGCAGTCTCGGCAACCTGCCCCGCAACGATGCAGGCGCGCGGCACCTCCATGCACGCGCCGAACTTGTAGCCGACCTGCACCCCTTCTGACTCGAAGACGCCCTTGACCACCTTCTCGAGGCGTTCCCGCTCGAGCGCCATCTCGTTGCGGGTGCCGACCAGCGGGATCATGATCTCGGGAACCGGGTTCAAACCTTCTTTTTTGAGCCTGGCCGCGGCCTGCGCGATGGCAGTCACCTGCATCTCGACGATCTCGGGGAACAGGATGCCCAGGCGACAGCCGCGCAAGCCGAGCATCGGATTCTGCTCGTGCAGGCGTGAGACGGCCTGGAACAGTCGCTCGCGCTCGTCGAGTTCCGCGCCCGACTCGCCTTTGGCGCGCGCCGTCGCAATCTCTTCGAGCAGCCGCTCGTGCTTGGGCAGGAATTCGTGCAGGGGTGGGTCGATCAGACGGATGACCACCGGCAACCCGTCCATCGCCTTGAGGATGCCGTAGAAGTCGCCGACCTGGAAGCCGCGCAGCGTTTCCAGCGCCTTCACGTACGTCTCACGCGCGAGCGCATCGCCGCGCTTGGCGTCCGGGGCAGCCAGGATCATCTCCTGGACGAAGGGCGGGCGGCCTTCCTCACGGAACATGTGCTCGGTGCGGACAAGACCAACGCCGCTGGCGCCGAGCGAACGTGCGCGGGCAACCTCCTCGGGCGTGTCGGCGTTGGCCCACACGCCGATCGTGCGGGTTTCGTCTGCCCACCCCAACAGCGTGATGAGCTCTGTCTCGTGCTGCAGGTCGGGGGCGATGGTCGAGATGCGACCGGCAAAGACTTCGCCCGTGCTGCCGTCGAGTGAGAGCCAGTCGCCCTCGTGGAGTGTCACCCCTCCAGCAAACAGACGCTGGCGGTCGACGTCGATCTCGATGTCTTCTGCGCCAGCGATGCACGGCTTGCCCATCTGACGCGCGACCACCGCCGCGTGCGACGACGAGCCGCCCCTTGAGGTCAGAATGCCGACGGCGGGCGCCATGCCGTGAAAGTCTTCAGGGGAGGTCTCGCGACGCACCAGGACCACGGCTTCGCCGTTGCCAGCCAGCTCCGCCGAGCGGTCGGGATCGAACACGACCTTGCCGACAGCCGCGCCCGGCGAGGCGGCAAGCCCGCGGCCGATGGGATCACCCGCCTTGCGGCGCGATTCGGGATCGAACTGTGGAACCAGGATCTGCTGCACGTGCATCGGCTGGATGCGCTTGAGCGCTTCCTCGCGGCTGATCAGGCCCTCGGCGACCATCTCGACCGCCGTGACGACCGCGGCTTTGCCCGTGCGCTTGGCGTTGCGCGTCTGGAGCATGTACAGCTTGCCGCGCTCGACCGTGAACTCGAGGTCCTGGACATCCTTATAGGTCTGTTCGAGGCGATCGGCGATCTGTTCGAACTGGCCGTAGACCTCGGGCCACACCTCGCGCATTTTCGAGATCGTGATCGGGGTGCGGATGCCTGCCACCACGTCCTCACCCTGGGCGTTGGGCAAAAACTCGCCGAAGATCTGGCGCTGGCCCGTCGACGGGTCGCGCGTGAACGCCACGCCGGTGCCCGAATCGTCGCCCATGTTGCCGAAGACCATCGTGACGACG
>JAFAWJ010000502.1 GCA_019242065.1 Chloroflexota bacterium | reverse complement strand
AGGATTGGTGCGCCGCACGATGCGCACGGCAAAACGCATGACCGATTCGGCGGCTGGCACCTCGCGTGCAAAGTGCATGAGCTCCAGCAGCGTGGCTCCCGAGGCGACGCGCGACGGCCGCGGCATGCTGGCACCCGTGGTCAGTTGGGCGATGCGCAGCAAGTCGTCTTCGCTCGGGTACGGAACCGTGAGCTTGAAAAGGAACCGATCGAGCTGCGCCTCAGGCAGCGGATAGGTGCCCTCCATCTCGATAGGGTTCTGGGTGGCCAGGACGAAGAACGGCTCGGGCAGCGTGTGGGTCGTGCGCCCGGCGGTGACGCGGCGCTCCTGCATGGCTTCGAGGAGCGCGGACTGCGTCTTGGGCGTGGCGCGGTTGACCTCGTCGGCAAGGACGAGGTTGGCGAACAGCGGGCCGGGCTGAAACTCGAGGGACCGCACGCCTTCGGCGGTGTCGCGCAGGATGCTGGTGCCGGTGATGTCGGCCGGCATCAGGTCGGGCGTGAACTGCACGCGGCTGAACGACAGGTCGAGCGTCTCGCCGATGGTACGTACCAGCAACGTCTTGCCCAGGCCCGGAATGCCTTCGAGCAGGGCGTGTCCGCCCGCCAGCAGGCAGGTCAGGACGCCGCGGACAACTTCCTCCTGGCCGATAATGACCTGCCCGACCTCAGCCTCGATGGCGCGGGCGGCCTCGATGAACCGATACGGGGTCGGTCCGGTCTGCGTCGGCTGCGACGGTCCGCCCGACGGAACGTTGGCTGGCAGTACGGTCACTTTTGGTCCAGAGAACTGAAGTAGTCTTTCACCAGGTCGCGCAGCCCAAGGGGAATGCTGCCCGAATCGTTGCCCTGCGTCGGTTTGTTCGAATAGCTGGGCTGCACGGATTCGGGCGCGGTCTGCGCACTGCCAGTGCCAGCATCGCTGGTGTACGGGTTGGTGCTGCTGACATCCGGAGCCTGGTTACCGCTTTGATCTTGCTGGGGGTTGGTGACCGCGTCGAGCTGGCTCGGCGAGCCAGTATTGTTCGCGCCGTTCGGATCGCCGCCGGTTGAGTAGCCGCCGCCGGTGCCTGCGTTGTCGCTGGAACCGCCTCCCTGGTCGCCTTGCGATCCGGCACCGTTCTGGCCTGAGCCGTTGCCTGCCTGATTGCCCGACTGACCCTGGCCGCTGCCGTCCTGGGATTGCGAACCACTCTGGTCGCCGCTGGACGACTGCCCGTTCGAGGACGAGCTGTTGGCGCTCGAACTGCTGCTGTTACTGCTACTGCTGCTGGCGTTGTTGTTGCCCGAGCGACTCTGGGTGCGGCCCAGCGCGCGCTCCAGCGCGTTGCGACTACTCTCGAGCTGGCTGGCGGTGCGCTGGCGCGCGTCCGCGGCGGCGGCGTTCTGGCTCAACTGATTCATGGCGTCGCTCGCGGCTTGCGCGGACTGCGCGCCACTGGCGTCGGCCTGCTGGCCGGCCGCCTGGGCGGACTGGCTGGACTGGCTCTGGCTCTGGCTCTGGTCACCGGCCCCCGCTGAGGATGCCTGGAGCGCATCGGCGGCGGCTGATAGATTGCTGGCCACGCTCTGGGACTGGCCATCGGCCTTGCTGGCCGCGTCGCGCAGCACCTGGGCAAGCTGCTGCCGATCCTGGGGCGACAGGCTGGACATGGATTGGGCCAGGTCTTTTGCGGCTTGCGACACCTGGCGCATGTCGCCGGTGTTGATCGCGTCAGAAAGCGCCTGTGTCTGCTGGTTGCCAGCCAGCGCACTCGCGACCGCGGCCAGTGCGGCCGCCATCTGATCGTCGCCTGCGCTCATGCCCTGGACCTGTTGCTCCAGGTCTTGCAGCGCATTCAAAGCGGCGTCCGGGTCGTTGCTGCGCGCCTGCATCGTTTGCGCTCCCTGGCTGACGAGCTGACGCAGGGCGTCGACGTCGGGCGACTCGTTTTGCGGCAAACTGTCGGCCACGCGCTCGACGCGTTGCGCCTCTTCACGCGCCACCGCGATGCTCGGGTTGGAGGCGCGCGCCTGGAGCAGCCACGGATTGGGGCTCACACCCACGATGACGGCGATCGCGGCCACGAAAAACGCCGCCAGCAGCTCTTTGCGCGGCGTGCGCAGCGGGAACGCATCCAGCAGATCGACGCGTCGCAGGTGCTCGACGGCGTCGCGCATCTGCGCCACGGCCAGCGGGAATTCGTCACCACGTCGACCGAGCTCGAGCGCCGTCGTGGAGCGTTCGTGCAGCCGGGCGGCCTGGTCCACGCGGCGCGCCAGGTCCACCGTGCTCTGGCGGATGAACAGGCTGCCGACAGCCAGGACGATCGCCGCCAGTGCCGGTATCGCGACCAGGAGCGGCACCGACAGGCCGCCGACGGAATCGCGCGTCCAGGCCCAGATGACCAGGCCCAGCACGACCACGGTCCCGACGGCGAGACCACGTGCGAGCCAGGTCAGGCCACGCTGCATCGAGATGGCGCGTCCGACTGAATCGAGCTGCTGGCGCAGTTCGGCGTGATAGGTTGCCGCGGGGGAAAGCATCGTCATCGCGCGCGCCTGCCTTTCAACGGGTGAGTCGGCTCAATTGCGACGGCTGCGCCCGCGACCAGCAGTACGGCCAGCGCGGTCCACGCCAGGCTGCCAATGACCCAGGCAGGCAGCAACACGCCAGGCGCCCAGCTTTGCGGTGGCAGCAGCAACACATTGCGGAAAGCCACGGGTGCGCCGCGGGCGAGCGAGTCGGTCGCGGCGCCACCGCCCGAGAGCAGCGCCAGAAATGGATTCAGCCAGAGAAGCGGGCGGAAGACGTCATTGCCGCTCAGGACGGCGAAGGTCAGGTGCACGCCCAGCGTGCCGAAGACCATGAACAAGGCGACGGCCTGCGCGAACATGGCGGCGGGCAGGGTGGTCTTGAACACCGAGCCGAAAAACACGCCCAGCGCACAGTAAAAGAGCGTAATCGTGCACACGATGCTGATCAGTGCGATCACCTGGTCGGCCTGCACGCCGCCGAAGGACCAGGCGGGGGCGAAGAACGGGATCCCTACGGCCAGCAGCAGGAGACTGAAGACCAGCGCGGCCAGGACTTTGCCCAGCACGATGCGCGAGGGACCTGGTCCCTGGAGTAGCAGCAGGTCCAGGGTGCCTCGTTCGCGTTCGGTTGCGAAGGCTGAGGCGGCGACGGCGGGGGCGACGACGGCCGCGGCCAGGATGACGCACATGCCGACGGCGCCGAACAGGAACACGGCGCGGTTGGCGACCAGGATGTTGGTCGACGTGGTGGACGTGGTGGAAAACAGCGCCGGAGCGGCGTTGGCATCTGGCGCGAGGATGAGGGTGCCCAGGAGGAACACCATCAGCGCGACCAGGAGCACCAGCAGCGTGAACGCGGCGAAGGTCAGGCGGCCGCGCAACCAGGTCTGGAATTCCTTAATGACCAGCGCGCCGATCAGCGGCACGGGCAGCCTCCGCTCGCGGCCATAGGGCATTGTGCACCGGGGCGACGCGCCACGCCAGGTTTCATCGACCCGAATCTTCGTGGAAGAGGCGCGCGAGGGCGGCGGCGGGCGAGCGCCGCTCTATCCCGAAATGGGCCACGCTCGAGCCAGCTCGAATCAACTGCGGCAATAAGCCAGCCAGCGCCTCTTCGTCACCCGAGAACAGAAACCACACGTTGCGGCCGTCCTCGTCCACCTCGAGCTCTTGCAGGTCACGGCGCTGCGACAGGAGCGCCACCGCCGCCTCGAGCTCGCCGATGATCTCGACGCGCACCCGCACCGAGTTGGCAAGCTGCGGCGAGGCGAGTGCCGCGGCCGCCGCCGCGTCGCCACTCCAGACCAGGGTTCCGTCACGCAGTACCGCGACGCTTTCGCACACTTCGAGTGCGTCCTCCGGCCGGGTCGCGGCCATCACCATGGTCGAACCCAGTCGATGTAGCTCGCGCAGGACCTCGATCTGCTCGAGACGGGCAAAGCCGTCCAGGCCGCGCAGCGGATCATCCAGGAGCAGCACGTCGGGCTCGTGGACGAGCGCGCTGGCCAGCGCGAGGCGTCGACGCTCGCCAGGGGAGAACGTACTGACGTCGCGCCAGCGGCGTTCGTCCAGCCCGACGACCTGGAGCAGCGTGTCCACGGCAACCTGACGCACCTGCGCACCGAGACCGCGTGCGCGCCCGACGAACTGCAGGTACTGCTCGGCGGTGAGGCCGTCGTACAGCATCGGCTCTTCGGGCAGGTAGCCGACCCGGTCGCGCACGGCCCGCGGTCGCTGCAGCGTGTCGTAGCCGTGGACGGTGATGCGGCCAGCGGTCGGACGATCCAGGCTGGCGATCAGGCGCAGGAGCACGGTTTTGCCGGAGCCGTTGGCGCCGATGATGCCGAGCGCCTGATTGGGCTCGACCGTGAAGGACAGGTCATGCAGGACGACGCGCGGACCGAAGCGGCGGGCGACATGCTCGACCATGACCGCGGGTTCGGCCGGGGAGTGCGAAACCAGCGGGTGTTCGTTCTCGATCACCCGCTCGACCGGTGCATCGAGGCTCACTTGACGGCCCCGACCGCCGTCACGTCGAGTCGGTTCAATCGCACTTCACGGACGGTTGCCGACAGCGACGCGTCGAGCGTGTAGCGCAAGCGAATCTCGCCCGCCGCGGAGATGTAGCGGTCGCCGTCCGGGACGATGCTGCTGCCGGAGTTGACTTCCCACGCCTCCCACTGGGCGGCGCGCCAATTGAACAGCGAGACCGTGAACGGCATGTCCGCCTGCTTGACACGACCCTGCACGACGCCATCTACGTTCAGTCGCAGCTGGCTGAGCTGGAAGGTGCCCTCACTGGGCGGAATGGCGAACTGCAAAGTAATCGCCTCGCCAGGGGCGACGGTGTAGTAGTCGCGATCCGTCGGCGCGCCTGAGCCGATACCCAGGTCGCGCTTGTTCATGGCCGCGGCTGGAATCTCGCCGTCGAAGCCAACGGGAAGCTGGGGCTTGAGGGGCTGGACCAGCAGGGTGAAGTCACCCTGACTCAGGCGAAAGTCGGGCGCCATGATCTGCTCCGGGGCCTGGTCGAGCCAGCCGACGAGCGTCGGTCCGCGCATCTCCATGCGCGCGAACAGGAAGCGGGCGGAAAACAGCGACTCGAGCCAGTCGCGCCGGGCGGCGGCACCGGGTTTCGCGGTGGAGCCAGGCGGCGTGAGTTTGTCGGCAATCGCCGTCGCGGCGAGGTTGCCAGCGGCTGCCTGGGGCGGCAGCAGGAAGTCGAGCTGGCTGGACTGATCTTTCTCCAGGCTGCCCAGTGGCCGGATGTCGCTGTCGACGACCACGTACGCGTCGCTGAGTCGACCGCCGGTGCGGTTGGTCACCATGCCTGTCAGCGCCCCATGGTCAACTTGCAGGTCGGCCTGGACACCAGGGGCGTCCTTCAACTGGCCGTCGATCTGCGCTGTTGCCAGCTGGCCCTGTTGGAGCTGCATGTTCTGCAGCGTCGGCTGGGCGCCTTCCAGCACCGTGAACGGCCAGTTGGTGTCGGACTCGTCGCTGGGCCGCGGGAACGGGTAGTAGAGGCCGCGGCTCAGGTCGTCCTGCGGCAGGACGAAATTGAACGTGCCGTCGCGCCGCGCCAGCACCGAGACGTACTCGTGCGTATAGGCAGCCGAGCTGTTGCCCACGTCAATCGGTCGAATGACGACGACGCGGGTGATCGCGGCGTCGGGCTCGGCGCGCTCGCGGGCGACGATGAAACCGACCGCGCCGGCGATGGCCGTGAAGCCGACGATCGACAGCAGCCCCCAGCCGACCATGCCCCGCCGCCCGAACACGAACAGCGCGCCGCCGAGGCCGACGCCGTAGAGGACCACCAGTGTCCAGAACCAGTCCAGCGACGGCTTGGGCTGGGTGGAAAAGTCGGCCATCGACAGGCGTGGTGGTCGGCTGCCCCAGCGCAGGTACGGGCGGACCAGCGCCGAGCCGACGCCGTTGTCGACGGCGGCCTGGCTGATCAAATAGCGCCACAGCGCGTCGTTGCCGCTCCACTGGCGGAAGTTGCGCGAGGTGGGCTCGAACGCGAGATAAATGATGGT
>JAFAWJ010000400.1 GCA_019242065.1 Chloroflexota bacterium | reverse complement strand
CCGGGCATCTTCGATACGCCGCTGTTAGGCGGCCTACCCGAGGCGGCCCGCAACTCACTGGGCGAGCAAGTGCCCTTTCCGCCGCGCCTGGGACGGCCGGACGAGTACGCAGCGCTGGCGCAGCACATCGTCGAGAACGAGATGCTCAACGGTGAGGTGATTCGTCTCGACGGTGCCATTCGCATGGCACCCCGGTAGTCCCACGCACATATATTGACGCCGATCTGAGACGGCTGATACAGCTAGTCGATCAGTTGAAGAGGGAGTTTCAAAGCAGTGGCCAGTCCCAGTGCGAGCCCCCTGATTGCGCAGGGATCAGGTGGCATGACGATCCAGGTCAACGGTCAATCCGTAAACGTCAACTCGGCGCCGGATACGCCGCTGCTGTACGTACTCCGTGACGAGCTCGGGCTGCACGGCCCGCGTTTTGGCTGCGGTCTCGGCCAGTGCGGCGCGTGCACCGTCCACATCGGTGACCAGGCCGCCCGCTCCTGCCGCGTCCCCGTCAGTGCCGTCTCAGCACCGGTAACAACTCTGGAAGGACTGGCTTCTGGAGATCAGTTGCACCCGATGCAGCAAGCGTTTATCAACGAGCAGGCGGCCCAGTGCGGCTACTGCACCAACGGCATGATCATGCAGTCGATTGTGCTGGTGAACACGACGCCCAATCCGACGGAGGACCAGATCCGTACCGGTCTGGCCAACAATTTGTGTCGATGCGGCAGCCATCTGGCCGTCGTCCGCGCGGTGCAGGCCGCCGCGGGCGCGACGGGCTGAGGGGGAGGACACGATGGTCGTTCGCAACGCCACGTCACGACGTGGATTTCTCAAAGGCAGCGGCGCGCTGATCGTCAGCATTTCGTTGGCTGGAGCGCTGCCGCCGTCGGCGGCGGCCGCGACGTACAGCCAGGCGCCACCACCCGTTGCGCCGTCGACGGTGCTGGACCCCGCGCAGCTGGACTCGTACATCAAGGTTGGCGGTGACGGAACGGTTACAGCCTATACCTCAAAAGTGGAGCTTGGTCAGGGCAACCAGACCGCGTTGACGCAGATCGTGGCCGAGGAGCTGAACCTGCCACTAGCGGCCGTCACGGTACTGATGGGCGACACTGCCAACACGGTGGTGGAAGTCGGAACTGACTCGAGCGCGACGATTTTCAGCACCGGGTCCAACCTGCGCGTGGCTGCCGCTGAAGCGCGGCAGGCGCTGGTGAACCTGGCTGCCGGGCAGTGGAACGTCTCCCCCGATGGCCTGGTGGCCAAGGACGGCTCGGTTAGCAAGTCCGACGGTTCCGCAAGTCTGACCTACGCGCAAATTATTGGCGATAACCAGTTTCACATTACCCTGCAGGCGCAGACCACGCCGACCGGCATGCTGATCCCGTTCGCGCCTTCACTGAGCGGAACGGCCACGCCGAAGGATCCGTCCCAGTACAACCTGGTGGGCACGTCGGTGCCGCGCATCGACATTCCTCCCAAAGTCACCGGCCAATTCACGTACATGCAGGACGTGAAGGTGCCGGGAATGCTCCACGGACGGGTGGTGCGTCCGGCGGGGGTGCATTCGACCCTCGTTGGAATCGGCAGTTTCAATCCGCCGGTTCCGGGTGCGCAGGTGGTGACCCAGGGCGACTTCGTCGGAGTGGTCGCCGCCAGCGAGTGGGACGCGATCAACGCGCAGATCGCGCTCCAGGTCTCCTGGTCGGACTGGAGCGGACTCCCCGATATGAGTGACGTCGACTCGGTCATTCGCGCGACGCCCCCGGCGGAAGTACGGCCGGTGTCCGACACCGGGGATTTCGCGGGCGCCATGGCCAACGCCGCATCGACGTTGAGCGCCACCTACTCGACGCCATTTCAAATGCACGGATCGATCGGCCCCTCGTGTGCGATCGCCGACGTCCAGGGCGATCACGCCACCATCTGGTCCGGCACGCAGGATCCGCATGGCATGACGGACAAGGTTGGCAAGATCCTGGGGATTCCCTCCGACAACGTGCGGGTTATGAACGTCGAAGCATCTGGATGCTATGGCCTCAATGGCGCTGACGACGTCACCACCGACGCCGCGCTGATGTCGCAGTTGGCCGGGAAGCCGGTCCGGGTGCAGTACATGCGACAGGACGAGCACCGCTGGGAACCGAAGGGTCCGGCGATGCTGCACGATTTCCAGGGCGGCGTGGACGGCGAGGGAAACGTGGTCGCCTACGGGCACACCGCGTGGACGCCGCCCCATTTCGATTCAACCAGTCTTACCGGCTCGCTGGCTGGAGTCCCAATTGGCTTCGCGCTGCCGGGCAATCTGCCGCATTGGGCGACGGATCTGCTCTACAGTTTTCCGAACCAGTCGATCACCGAAAACGAGCAGGGCGAGTTTGCGAATGCCATTCGGACTTCCAACATTCGGGGTCCGGCCTGGTTCCCGTACGTCTTCGCCAAGGAGGCGTTCGCCGACGAGCTCGCCGCCGCGGCTGGTCGCGATCCGATCGAATTCCGGATGGCGTACCTGTCCGATCAGCGCCTGAAGGACGCCTTGCAGGCGGTCGCGCAAGTAGCCAACTGGGAGACACGTCCCTCGCCCGCACCCGGTGCGTCGGTGAACGGCGTCAAAACGGGTCGCGGTGTGGCGATCGTCAATTATCTGGGCACGCGCGTCGCGGAGGTGGCCGAGGTCCAGGTCGACACCGCCAAGGGCAACATCCAGGTCACTCGTTTCTGGGTGGCGCACGACTGCGGGCTGATCATCAATCCGAAGGCGGTCCAGGCGCAGATCGAAAGCAACGTCATCCAGGGCACGAGTCGCACACTGAAGGAGGAGGTCATCTTTGACAACTCCAACGTCACCAGCGTCGACTGGCGGGGGTATCCGATTCTGACCTATCCGGAAGTGCCCCAGGTCAGCTACACGTTGATCAATCGTCCGGACCAGCCCGCGACTGGTGTTGGTGAACCCGCGACGACGCCGGTCGCCGCCGCGATTTCGAACGCGGTCTTCGATGCGACGGGTGTTCGCTTGCGGGATCTCCCCTTCACGCCGGACAGCGTGCTGGCCGCGTTTGGAGCCTCAACCGGCAGCTGACGGCGTTAGCTGCTTCGCGATGCCCACGGGGTCACCGTAACGTGGATGGCGCCTTCGGCCCCGGTGCCACCCACGCTGCGGATGGCCATGTCCACGCCATCCAGACCGAAACAATGCGTGGCCAGCAATTCGAGCGGATAGCGCCCGGAGGCGATGCGTTCGATGGCGTGCTCCACCGACGCGTAGCTGTGGCCGCGGGCGGCCTTGACGGTGATGTACTTGCGGGCCAGGCGTTCGATCGGGAAATCGCGGATGGTGCCGCCCAGGCTCTGGACGACAATGCGGCCTTCCTTGCGTTTGACCAGGTCGATCGCCAGCGGCACCATGTCGGAGGCGAGCGCCGAGGTCGTATCGACGACCGCGTCGACACCTCTGCCCGAGGTGATCTCACGGACGCGATCGCGCACGTCTTCGGTGTCCACCTGGACCGTCACGTCGGCGCCCAGTTGACGGCCAACGTCGAGGCGGCGCGCGTCACGCGCCAGACCGGTCAGGATCACCAGGTCGGCGCCGGCTGATCGCGCCGCCATCACCGCGGCGAGGCCTTGCTGTCCAGGGCCCATCACGACCAGTGAGCGGCCCGGGCCAGCTTGCGCTTCGACAACCGCCCACTGAATCCCGTTGCCGATCGGCAGGGCCATCGCGGCCTGCTCACCCGGCACATGCTCGGGCATGCGGTGGAGCACGGTGGTTGGTGGCATGTACAGGTATTGGCTGTAGCCACCCCACAGCGCGGGCGCGGTCGTAACCGGGGTATGTCCGTAGCGGAGCGCGTCCGGGTTCGAGTGGAGATCAGTCGCGGCGCAGTGGCGGAACTCGCCGCGCAGGCACAGCTCACAGTGGCCGCAGGCGAGATATTCCTCGATGGCGACCCGGTCGCCCTCGGTAACACCCCAGCGGCGGCCGAATGCCTCGCCGGCGCGGGCGATGGTGCCCACGTTTTCATGACCCAGGATGCGCGGGGCCGGGCCCATGCGCCGGTAGCCGCCCACGTCGCTACCGCACACACCCGCGGCTTCGACCTTCAGCAGCGCGGCGTCGCTGGCAATCTCCGGCAGCGGAAACTCACGAAGCTCGGTTGTCTCAGGTGCGACCTGGACGGCGGCCAGGACCAACTCAGTCGGCATCGGTGCCGCTAGTAGCGCGCGACCAGCGCTTCTTTGAGCTGGGTCTCGGTCCAAGGCGTGTCGTCGGGCAGATACATCTGCGCCGGACGCACGCTCGCGCCCTGGCCCTGGGAGCCGACTGGTTCGCGGCCCTCCTGGACGTCGCGCACCGCCTCAATCAGCAACCGCCGCATCTGGATGATGGCCGTATCGGCGCTGCCCAGATGCTCCTGGGTGCGGTCGTAAATTGGCCCCATGCTCTCCTGGACGGCGAAGTCCTGGGTGTTCGTGCCTTCGATGCCGGTGTAGTTGACGGTCTTCTGGCGCTCACGGCTCAGGTTGTAGTCGTTGCTGGCGTTGGCCTTGAGCTTGAAGGTGCCGGGGATGTAGTCGTCCACGAGCCCGCGACCCATGCCGTGCTCGTGGCGCTGCCAGGTGTCATAGGACAGCGGACCATCGTGATTGAAGTGGAAATTCCACGCCCAGCACGTCTCGTCGTCGATCGGCACCCACATGTGGCCGTCGGTGTTGCCCAGGCTTTTGGCCGGACCGCCCGCGCGCAGTTGATAGAAGGGCATGACGTAGTGATAGATGCGGACGAAGTTCTGGTGGTCCTGCGGCAGCGAGCGGATGCTGGCGTACATGTAGCCGTAGTCGGTATTCAGCACCTCGAGTCGGGGCGCCGTCGAGCGAGCGCGGGGATTGGCCAGGCCGGCAGCGTCGAGGTCGCGGTGCAGAAATGACGAGTGCGAGGTGTCGAGGCCGCCCTCCATGGCCTGCAGGTAGTTGCACTGCTCGTAGGTCTTGGAGATCCACATCTGGCCGGCGGGTGCGCGCATCCACTCAAGGTTGGGCAGCGGCGGTCGCTGGTCGGGCTCGCCCAGGTAGGCCCAGATGACGCCGGCCTTCTCGTGGGTCGGATAGGTCGTTGCGCTGACTTTGGTTCGAAAATCTGACTCGGCCGGCTCGTTGGGCATATCGACGCAATTGCCTTCGGCGTCGAACTTCCAGCCGTGATAGACGCACCGCAGGCCGGCTTCCTCGTTTCTGCCGAAGAACAGCGACGCACCGCGGTGTGGACAGTTGTTCTGGATGATGCCGACGACGCCGTTGGTATCTCTGAAAGCAACGAGATCCTCGCCGAGCAGTCGTAGTCGGACGGGATCACTGTCGGGGTTGGGTACCTCCGACGCCAGCAGGGCGGGCATCCAGTAGCGGCGCAGCGTGTTGCCCATCGGCGTGCGAGGTCCAACGCGCGTGATCAGTTCGTTTTCTTCCTGCTTGAGCATGGCGCGAGTTCTCCCCGGGCGACCAGACCTTGTGTTTTGACACACTAGCAGACTGGCCGGCCGGCGGCGGGGCTACGCTTGGGGGTAGGTCCGATGCGCGAGGTTGAGGTGCTGGTGGTTGGCGGCAGCACGGCGGGCGTGGCCGCCGCGCGCGAGCGTGCCGGCCGAGGTGAGCAGACGCTGCTGGTCGACGAGCGCCCCCTCGACGCCGCGATGCTGCGGCGCAACATTCCGTACTGGTTCGGAGCGTTCGTTCCAGAGTCCGTGCCGAGCGACTCCCAATCTCGGATCGAACTCGCCCCACATGTAGAAACATTGACTGGCCACAGCGTGTGGGGGGTGTTCCCCGCCGAGGATGGGACGACGACCGTGGGCGTTTTCGACAGTGCTCGCACATTTCTGGTCCGCGCGCAGCACCTGGTCCTGGCCACGGGCGCCATCGACGTGGACCTGGCCTTCCCGGGCTCGACCCTGGACGGCGTTCTCGGCGGCCTGGGCGCGCTCTACCTCATCAACACCTTCGGCAAGCTCAACGCGCGCCGCATGGTCATCCTCGGCACAGGCGACCTCGCCCGCGAGGTGGGCCAGCGTGCTCGCGAGGTGGGTATCGAGGTGGTGACTATCCCGTCCATTGTCCAAGCAGCAGGCGACACTCGTCTCGAAGAAGTGATGCTCACAAGTCCCGACGGGACTACGCTGCGCCTGACCGCCGACTGCCTGTGTGTTGCGCTCGGTCGTCAGCCATCCATCGAGCTGGCCTACCTTGCCGGCTGCCCGATCGACTACCACTCGTCGCGCGGCGGCTACTTCGCCCGCTCAACTCCAGCGGTCACTGTGGTCGGCGACCTGGCAGGGATCACAGATGGCGTCAACGACGGTTGGCATCGCCTCGCCGACCGCGCGTGCACCGACGAAACGGTCATCTGCGCCTGCGAAAACATCACCCGCGGACAGATCCTCGCCGCGTTGCCGCATTCGCACGCGCATCCTGACGAGATCAAACGTTTGACCCGCGCCGGCATGGGCGTCTGCCAGGGCCGCGGCTGTCGCGGGACCATCGCCAGCCTGATTGCCAGCCGCCTGGGTGTGCCTGTTGGAGAGGTGCCACTCGCGTCCTACCGGCCGCCAGTGCGGCCGCTGCCACTCGGGGCGCTGGGCACCGAGGAGACCCCGCCCGTGCCGGCGTGTTACGCGGCATTCGAAGCCGCCGAAGCGCGCCTGGCGGACGGTGTGCAAGCGGGCCAACTGCGCCCGCTCGCGCTGGTGCGCTTCCGTCGCGCAGCCCTCGAGTCGGCCTATCAGTGTGAACGCGACAATGCCGATGCCGAGACGATCGAGGCGCTCGCCCGTGAACTCGAACGGTCGACCCGCATGGACGAGGGACGCAGCCGGTGACGCAGACAAGCGAAGCGGACGTGGTGGTGGTCGGCGGCGGCATCGTCGGCGTGGCGTGCGCCTATTACCTTGCGCGCGCCGGTCGGCGGGTCACCGTCGTCGAAAAAGGTCTCATCGCCGGCGGCGCCTCGGGTCGCAACGGTGGTCACCTGTCGCCAAGCATCGACGACGCCTGGGCACCGCTGGCGCGGCTGGCCCTGGACACGTGGCCCACACTCGCCGAGGAGATCGACGGTCCGACCGAATATTGCCGCGGCGGCGGCCTGTACGTCGTCGTCGGCACGGACCCGACCGACCCGCGTGACCTGCTCGCCTATCGACACGAACGCGGCTTCGTGGCCGAGCTCGTGAGCCCCGAGGACTGCCGCAAGCGGCTCCCAGGTCTGACGTCAGAGATCAAAGGCGGCGTGCTTTCGCCGCGCCACGGTCAGGTCAACCCCATCCTGACCGCTCGCTCACTGGCTGCGACGGCCGAACATCTTGGGGTTCGGTTCCTGATCAATACGGAAGTGACCGACGTCCTGGTGCACGCTGGCGCCGTCGCAGGTGTCCAGACGCCGGCTGGCCGCCTCAGTGCGCCAGTCGTCGTCGATGCCGCCGGACCCTGGGCCGCCGACATCGCGCGCATGGCGGGTATCGACTGCCCCGTGACCCCGCGCCGCATCCAGATCTTGCTGTCCGAGCACATCCCTCGGCGGCTCACCGACCTGATCTGGGCCGGCAACGGACTGTACGTCCGCCAGGCCCGCGCGGGTCAGCTCCACTTTGGCTCGGCCGGACCTGCCTGGGAGTCGCCAGTCGCGAGCTTCGATCGCCGCCTTTCGCCGGCCAGCATGCAACGCACGGCGCGGCTGATGGTCGAGCTCATGCCCGAGCTGGCGGACCTGCGCATCCTGCGCAGCTGGTCGGGCACGATCGGCCCCACCGCCGACGGCGTGCCGCTGCTGGAGGCATGCAGCACACCGCGTGGCTTCATGCTTGCGACCGGCTTCGGTGGCAACGGGTTCGTGACCGCGCCAGCCGTTGGCAGGATCGTGGCCGACCTGGTGGTCCATGGCTCGTCGCCAGTTGACATTGTTGGACTGAGGCTCGATCGCTTCTCTAAGGTGTCTCCAAGCTGAGGCTTTCAGATTGGAACTATATGAGTGCACTCGCTTCCGCACCGCGCGTCGAGCATCTCTCCCGTCGTGAAGAGCGCATCTCGTGGCGTCGGGTGGCCTGGGTCGCGCCGCTCACAGTCGTCGTTTCCGTCCTGGTGTGCGCTGGCCTGCGCATCTTGTTCCAGACGCTGGATCCCAGCCTGCAGAGCATGGGTCAGCTTGGACCGGCCATGGTCACGCTGGCAGTCGAAGGCGCTGTGGCGGCGGTCCTGGTCTTCATCGTGTTCGCGCTGGTGGTGCCGAGGCCAATCTTCTGGTACCGCGTGGTCGGGGTCATTGCTCTGGTCCTGAGCTGGCTGCCGGACATCGGCCTGGGGCTGGGCGGCACGCCGATGCGCCTGGCCTTGACGTATGTGTCGCCTCTGACCCGCATCGGCTTTCTGACCGAGGCCCGCGGTGGCGGCCCACCGCCCGGTGGTCCGCCGCCAGGTGCCGGCGGAGGTGGTCCCCCAGGCGGCTTCGCAGCCACCCCGATCGAACACGTGCTGGTCCTGCTGCTGCTGCACACGGCCGTGGCGGTGGTGTGCCTTGTCATGCTCACCACCCTGACGACCGAACGCGACCGGGCGCGCTAGCCCTCGACGATCACCGTCCGCGTCAGGATCGCGTTCATCTGGTAACCGAACTTGTTCCACGCGGCGTGTTCGGGCTGCGTGTTGCCAGCGCGGTCCGTAGCGCGGACCGCGAATCGCGCGGACCCGCGGCTCGAGGGTGTCCACGTGAACTGCCAGCGAGTCCACGCCAGCGGACCGTCGCCCGGAGTCAGGCTGGCGGGTGACCAGGTGCGTTGCTCGTCCGTGCTGACCTCGACGCGCTCGATCGGCGCGTGGCCGGACCAGGCAAAGCCAAAGACGGTGTGCGGGCCAGCGGTCACACGCTCGCCTTCCGTCGGCCAGGCGACCACCGACTTGACCGGCATCTCGCGAATGACGCCTGTCGTGCGCCCCTCGCCGTCGACGACGATGTAGCGCTCGGCGTTGTAGTAGCCCCTGAAGGGCTCGCTCACCAGCTCGAGGCGCGCAGGCCACTTAACGCTGGCGATGCCCGCCCAGCGCGGGACGATCAGGCGCACGGGGCCACCGTTCGGTTCGGGAATCGGCTGGTCGTTCATGGCGTACACCAGCAGGACACCTCGATCGCGCGCAACCTGCAGCGGCAAACCGCGCTGGAAGTGCGTGCCTTTGGCGTCCACGTCGTAGCCGGTCGCGACGACTTCGATCGCGTCGTCCTCGACGCCGGCCTGCTCGAGTATGGTCGCCAGCGGGACCCCAGTGAAGCGCGCGTCGCTGATGGCCTGATCGTCCCACTGGTTGCCTTCACCTGGCGGGTTCCAGCGGCTGCGGCTGTTGCCCGCGCACTCCAGCCACACCTCGTGCGTGACGCTCGGCAGCGCCTTCAGACGCTCCAGATCGAGTGTGAGCGGGTGCTTGACCCGACCATCGACCTGCACCCGCCAGTCGCCGGAGGTCAGGTTGGGCGGCGGATTGTTCGAACGCAAGAAGAACAGTGGGTTGTCGACCACGGTGCGGTTGACCAGCGCCAGGGGCGTAGAGAAGTTCAGACCATCGCCCAGCGAAATCAGATCCGGGCTCTTACCGGGATAGGGCGGCGCCACCTGCGTGTCAGTCACAAGTTGTTCACTGTAGCCCACGCGACAGACTCGCTGTGTGTCGTGGTCGTAACGGTGGT
>JAFAWJ010000741.1 GCA_019242065.1 Chloroflexota bacterium | reverse complement strand
AACGACGGCATCCCCGTGAAGCCCAGGCCATTCTTGATGATGTAGAACATCTGGCTGTCGGACAGGTTTTTCGCGCTCTGCGAGGACAGGTCGGTGGCCGGCGGGAAGCTCGTCTGACCGAACATGCCTTGCGTGTTGCCCGAGGTCCCGTGACACTGCGAGCACGAGCCCGTGTACGACTCGCGTGCTTGCAGCAGCGTCTGGGTTGTCGGAGTCGTGGGATTAGCGCCGACGCCGTCCGCATTGAACCGCGCAAGCAGGCTGACCACGCTGTTGCCATAGGCGGTCTCCAGAGTGCCCGCGCTGTGGTGCGCCAGGGCGACTGGGGCTACCAGGAGCAGCCCCACAATGGCTGCGATCACCAGGCCAACCAGGATGCCGAGGCCGAAGCCGTGCGGGCGCCGCGAGCGGGGTGACGTGTCCAGAGGAGTCCGCGTAACAGACATTGGGTTCTCACAACCTCCGAGCGAACAACCTGGGGGCCACGCCTGGGGCCCACAGGTCAACCGACTTGACAACAATGCTGCACCGAGGAGCGTCACCACCACGGCGCTGCCTAGCGGAAGAAGACGCTGGCCGCGCGCACCCTGGCCCGCCGAGGTGCACCAACCCGCGTGCCGTTGCCACGATCAGCGCGCTATGTCCGAACATGCCGCGGAGTCTCATCAATGGCGTGCCAGCTCGAAATGCGGGACGCGCCGCCGTGGCAAGCTACGTGCCAACGAGAGGGCCACGGCGAGCCCGCCGTGCCGACCGCCCTGCGGAAGGGCGCCACATGCGTGCCCGGCGCGCGGCAGGACAACAGCTGCCGATGGCTGGCCGCGCGGACCAGACCGAGGCTTTCTGAGATCAGTATTCGTGGATCTCGCCAGATCACTGGATTGGTACGCCGCACGGACTGCGTCACCCATACACGTGCACCTCGCTCTCGGTGTTGCTGGCCCCGTCAGGCGAGCCGCGATGGCACGAGCATGCCACGCACGAGACTCTTGGACACTGCCCTTTAAGCCAGGTAGCGCCGTTCCCAAGCTGAATCCCAGCTACACACAAGAGTCATCCAAGCTGAGGCACCTACGGTCTCCGTCGGATGCACGTGCTGGTGCTTGTCGATGATCACGGGCTCGCGGCCACCCTCCGGGTCTGCCTGGAAGCTGCCGGCCACCTGATCGAGCTGGGCGGCAGCGGCTCAGGGGCGCTGCGCCGGGCTGGGGCCGCGGACTACAACGTGGTGGTGCTCGGCAGACGCAGCGCTGGCCGAACCGGCACCCGCGCAACCAGAACACTGCGTCGGCTCGCGGTGTGGACGCCGATCTTGCTCGTGGATGGCACATTCGCCTCCGCCGACCGAGTGCGGGCGCTCGAGGCTGGCGCGGACGACGCCTTCACCTTCGGCGGCGAGAGCGAAGAGCTCGTTGCCCGCGTGGAAGCCCTCGGTCGGCGTGCGGAGCGACCTGAGAACGGTTGGCGGGCGTCGCGGGGAGCGACGCCGTCCTATCCGCCGAACGGGCCGACTACCAGCCTGACGCCTCGCGAGCAGCAGGTGCTCGAGTTGATCGCGAACGGCCTGACCGACCGGCGCATCGCAGCCGCCCTGCGCATTCAGCCCAGAACGGTGCGGTTCCATGTCGGATCCACGATGGCGAAGCTGGGCGCCCAGACCCGCGCCCACGCCGTCGCGCTCGGTGCCGGCCTTCGGTCGCTCTCCGGCTCGGGATCCGGCTCGGCTGCTGCGCACCGATCGGGGTCCGGCGCTAATCCGGACCCCGACGAAGTCTGGTGACCGCCACTTGCCTTGGAGCAGGCGTGCCTAGCCGGTGATGACCCCGGGCCACCCTGCGAGTGCGTAGCCCCCAGCTGCCAGGGTTGCTGGTGCAGGCGGTCCCCTGTCTTGCTTTGCGCTCGCAAAGCCACCGAGTAGCCAGGTCGGCGTAACGATGCGGAGGGATTGAGAGAATCGGAATCGGCGGTCGCCACGACGTACGCTGACGAATCTCCGGTCGCCTGAGTAGCCCGTATGACGTGGTGAAGCGTGAGCTGTCAGCGCCGGTTCTCATCCTGCTTCAAGGTGGCGTGACTAATTTGTCAGTGTGACTACGCTCCATCTACCAGCAGTCGCGGAGGAGGCCGCATGACATTGATTACATTCCAACGTGAGGCACCCGTCGCTCCAGACGCAACCGCCTGCAGATTGTGCGATGCGTGCATCGGCGGGACCCTGCAAGATCATCTGCTGCTTGGGCAACCAGGAACGGATCAGCAAGTAGTGGCGATCTGTCCCGCCTGTGGAGACAGGCTCAGCCGTCTGGTTGATGCGTGCGGGCGAAACTTGTCGGTGCTTGAACAGTCCAGGCGGTCGGCTTCCGCACCCACCAGTACCCGCCGACGTACGCACAGGTGAAGCCCCGTGTAAGCGCCGACACTGGATTGGTCGTGCGCAGATTTCGTTGTATTTCTCCACTGCGATGGATAGACGGGTCGAGCTCACCCCGCTCGCGGAACCACTCCGCTGGAACAACTGGAGCTGCGACGCGGTCGCCCCACCGGGTGGCGGCCCACGCACCGGCGCAACCCTCGATCCAACGGCGTACGTGGACTACGGGTTTTCGATTGATCGGGAACACGGCGAGCTGATCTACTCCCTGTGTCGAGCGCTCCACGCCATCCGCGTCGCCGAATTCGCGACCTCGCTCGGGGCCTCGACCCGGTATTTCGCGGCCGCACTGCGCGATAGTGGCGGCGGCGAAGTCATTGGTTCTGAAATTGTGCCCGAGAAAGTCGCGGCGGCGCAGCGTCACTTCGCCGCGGCCGGATTGCTACAGCTGGCCGAGATACGCGTTGGCGACGCTCGACTTACGCTCACTCGATCTGGGTGCGCCCGTTGACTTCGTGCTGATTGACGGCTGGCCTACGGCGGAGTCTCCCAGTCCGGCGGCGGGCCGCTGGGCAGGGTGGCAACTCCGACACGATCCCGACCCGCAACCACGTACATTCGGTGCTTCGCACACCGGAGCGCAGTGATTCGGTAAAAACCTCGTGCGGCAGGACTGTGAGCAAGTTCTCCCCACGAAACGGCA
>JAFAWJ010000146.1 GCA_019242065.1 Chloroflexota bacterium | reverse complement strand
CCGGCTCGGGTCGATGGTGTTGTGCCTGCCGCTGTATCACCCCGTGCGACTCGTTCAAGAGATCTGCATGCTGGACCAACTCTCGGGCGGTCGGTTCGAGCCGGGCGTTGGTCGCGGTGTGTGGGATGTCGAGCACGAGTGGTTCGGGCTGGATCCCATGCAATCGCGCGAGCGGTACAAGGAGAGCCTGGACCTCCTCATGCAGGGGCTACTCGAGGGGAGGCTCGATTATTCCGGTCAGTTTTATTCATTCGCTGATGTGCCCCTCCACCATCGGCCGCTCCAGAAACCAATCCCGCCGTTCTGGTACGCCGGTAACGTGCTGTCCGCGGCGAGCCAGGGCATGAATGCGCTGGGTGGCGCGCAAGGCCAGGAGGGCTACGCGGCCTACTGGCGCACCTGGGAAGAGGGACGCGCCAGTGGGAACCCCATGTACCAGCGTGACCCGCTGGTGGGCTCCGTACGCCATCTGGTGGTCGCGCCGACTGACGCGGACGCTCGCGCCATCGGCCGTCGAGCCTGGCGGGTGTATGGTGAGCATTTCTTCGCGACAGACCTGCGGGTGCTGGGCGAAACTCGCATCAGGCGCGCAACCGGGCCGGGGGCCGACCCCGACAAGCTGATCGATTCCGGTGCGTTGGTCGCCGGCTCCCCGAGCACCGTCCGCGACAAACTCCTGGCAACGGTCGACGAGAACGGCGCTGGCCACAATTACCTGGCGGGCGCGTTCCAATGGGGCGACATGACGCGCGCCGAGGCGATGCAGTCATTGTGGCTGTTCGCGACCGAGATCATGCCAGCCCTCGCGGAGCACTGCGCGCCTGTCGCGACGGCCGCGGGGCAATGAGCGGCGCGCTGGACGGCATCCGTGTCGTCGATTTCGGACAGTATCTGCCTGGACCGCTGGCAACAATGCTGCTGGCGGATGCCGGCGCCGACGTTATCCGCGTCGATCCACCGGGAGGTCCGCTCTGGCAGCACCATGCCAATGCCATGCTCCAGCGCGGCAAACGCAGCCTGGTTCTGGACCTCAAAAATCCATCGGACCGCCAGATCGCGCAGCGAGTCATAGCCACCGCCGACGCTGTCGTGGAGAACTTCAGTCCTGGCGTTATGGACCGGTTCGGTCTGGGAGCGAGTTCCTGCTGCGAAGCCGACCCGCGGCTGATCTACTGCTCCATGCCGGGCTTCCCGAGCGATGATCCGCGCGCTGGTGTGCCTGGCTGGGAAGGCGTCGTGGCTGCGGCGGCAGGCCTCTACCTGCCCGGCACGTGGGATGGCAGCCCCGATCCTGCGCCCGTGTACAATCCGATCCCACTTGCCTCCAACTTTGCCGCACTGCGCGCCGCGCAGGCCATCGTGGGGGCGCTGATTGTCAGAGAAAAAGGCGGTGCGGGACAGCGAATCGAAGTGCCGCTGTTCGATGCCACCTTCGAGCTCAAGTTCAGTCCGCACAGGCGAGGCAATGCGCGACCGCGACAGCCTCGCCGCACGGACTTCGACCTGCTACTGGATACCCACTTCGAGTGCGCCGATGGTCGTTTCGTCAATCTCTCCTGGCTCGAGGGGCGCCAATTAGGGGCTTTCGCCGACATGGTGGGCCTCGCCGACGATCTTGACCGTGACGGCTTGCTTGACGAGAGCAAGCTCTGGAGCAACGGCTTTCACACGGACGAGCTGCGGCGACGGCTGATACCTGAATTCAAGACTCGTACGGCGGCCGAGTGGGCGCGAACCGCCAATCCCGCGGCGGACCTGTCCAACTGTCTGACCACCCAGGAGTGGCTGCACGCGGAGGAGCATGCCCTGACGAGCGGAGCAGTCGTCTCAGTGGTGGATCCGGACTACGGACCCGCCGTACAAGCCGGCGCCGCGTTCACCATGAGCAAAACGCCGCCACGGGTGAATCGTCCCCGCCACAGACTCGGCTCGGACCGGTCGGCAATCCTCGCGGACCTTGGGGTGTCGCAACGCAAGCAGATTCCCTCCGGAGAGCAGCCGCCAGAATTGCCGCTCAGCGGAGTGCGGGTGGTGGATGCGACGCAAATCCTGGCGGGTCCCACCTGTGGACGCATTCTCGCTGAGTACGGCGCGGACGTGATCAAGATCAACGCTCCCGTCGGCCACCCGGTGACCGGCCACACCTCCCTGAACGCCGGCAAACGCACCATCCTGCTCGACGTGAAGGCGCCGGAAGGACTGGACGTTTTCGACCGTCTGATTGCCACCAGCGACGTGTTCCTGATGAACTTCGCGCCGCAAACCGCCGAACGCCTCCACGTGACCGAGCATGACGTCCGCCAGCATCGAGCAGACATCATCTACACCTGCGTGAGCTGCTATGGCTGGGATGGTCCACGCGGCACGCACAGAGGCCACGAGCAAATGGGCCAGGCTGTGACCGGAATGCAGGAGCGCTGGGGGCGTGGCCTCGGGCTGCCGGTGATGCAATCCATGCCAATCTGCGACCTCGGGACCGGCAATCTCGCTGCTCTGGCCACGCTGCTGGCGGTCTACCACCGCCTGCGGACGGGTGAGGGCCAGTTCGTGAGCGCCTCACTGGCGCACACCGCAACCTTCCACCAGATTCCGTTCATGATCGATTACGACGGGCGCGGTTGGGAGGATGACCCCGCCGGGCAGCAATGTCGCGGACTGACGCCGCTTTATCGCCTGTACAGGGCAAGTGACCGCTGGTTCTTCCTTGCCGGAGGTGCGACCGATGGGCTCGCTACTGTGCATGGCCTGGAAGGGGTCGACCTGTCGAGCGCAGATGAGCTCAGTGCGCGATTCGCGCGCGCGCCCGCTGCAATATGGGTGGACCGCCTGCGCGGGGCTGGCATCGGCGCGCATATCAACTGCACGCCGGCCGAAGCTATGGAGTCCGCCGGTTCCCTCGTCGAGGAGCGGGAGCTACCGGACCTCGGCTCCGTACTCATCGCCGGACCCTCGGGACGTTTTTCCCTGACGCCGCCGCGGCGCACTGCTGTACCACGACCAGCCGGTGGTGACAACGCCGAAGTTCTGGCTGAGCTCGGCATGAACGCGGCCTATGAGAATCTGCTCGCGAATCGAGTGATGGCTACTGAAGTCAAGTCCACCCTGGCCAGGCCGCGGGCCTGATCCGAAGTGAAAGGAATCTGCGATGCACGTTGGCATTCGAAACGCGCTGATTCGGCAGCCCGGCGATACGCGACCCATCCAGGACATCTACCAGGACTACTTCGACCGCATCGTGATGGCCGAGCAGGC
>JAFAWJ010000568.1 GCA_019242065.1 Chloroflexota bacterium | reverse complement strand
ACGATGATCCGCCACATCCGCACCCTGTACGAGCGCTGCGGCGTGGGGCACCTGCTGATGATGAATCAGGCCGGCAGCATGCCAGATACACAGGTCCGCCGGAGCCTGGAGCTGTTCAGTCGCGAGGTCTACCCCGCCATTCGCGACCTGGGCGAGCCATCCGATCAGCCTGACCCAACACCTGTCCGAGCAGCCGCGCGCTAACACCGCGAGGATGAGCCACCACCGTTGACCGTGTCCTCCAGCACACCTGAGTTGAACGTGCTCGTTCGACGGAATTGGGAATCTTCGGCCGCCTCACGTGTGTTGAACATCAGATGATGTACGACGTCGCGATTGTCGGCGGCGGCCCAGCCGGGTCGAGTGCCGCCACGTTCACCGCGCGCGCGGGTCTGCAAACGGTGGTAATCGACGCCGACGCGGGGATGACGCGCCGCGCCATGATCAACAACCACCTCGGCTTTCCCGAAGGCGTCACCGGCCCGGACCTCGTCGACAACGGCAAACTGCAGGCCGCCCGCGCCGGCGCCGAAATCGTCGACGGCAAAGTGGTTGCCCTCGACAAGCGCGCCGACGAAGGCTTCGACCTGAAAACTGAGGACGGCAAGAGCCTCGAAGCCCGCCAGGTCATCCTGACCCTGGGCGCCAACGCCGAACTGGCCAAGACCGCCGGGCTCGCCACGAAAGCCGGCACCGAGCCACGCATTCGTGAGATCGTCGACGTGGACGCCCAGGGACAGACGAGCGTGCCAGGCGTCTGGGCCGCGGGTACGGTGGCCGGCTCGAGCGTGCACACGATCATCACCGCCGGTGACGGGGCGCGCGTCGCGATCAACCTGATCAGCGGCACCAGGGGCGAACGCCACGTCGATCACGACGCGATGCCACGGCCCGCCGAGGCACAGGCTGCCGCGCCGCACTAGACGGACCGAAAACTTGACAGCCGAGGTCGACTATCCAGTAATCTCGAATTGTCTAGTCAATCACTAGACTAACTCGACCGCAGCTGTCTCGCATGCCACGCTCCCAATCCGCCGATCGCGGGGTTGCCTACTTCGCCGCCTTCCTCGACCTCCTTCACAAAAAGGTCGTCGTGATCGGCGGCGGCCGCGTCGCCTCCACCAAAGTCCGCGCCCTGTTGCCCTGTCAGCCGGCGCCGCTGGTGGTCGTCGCGCCGCGCGCCACACTCAGCATCCGGCGCGCCGCGGACGCCGGCCAGCTCACCTGGCACCCCCGCCCTTACGCCGAGACCGACCTGGACGGCGCCGTCCTGGCCTTCGGCGCCAGCGACGACCGCCAGTTGAACGCGCGGGTCGCCGCCGACGCGCGTCGACGCGGCATCCCCGTCCTGGCCGTCGACGACGTGCCCAACTCCGACTTCATCGCCCCCGCCATCGTCCGCCGCGGCGACCTCACCGTGGCTATCTCCACCGCCGGCCGCAGCCCGGCCATGGCCCGCCGCACTCGCGAGCTACTGGACGCCAGCCTGCCGCCCTACTGGGGTGACCTCCTCGACGTCGCCGCCGCCGCCCGCGACCAACTCGGCGGCACCCGCGCCGTGATCGATCCCGATCGCTGGCAGACTGCGCTGCAGGGCGAAGTCGAATACCTGACCTCCATCGGCGCGCTGTCCGAAGCCATCGATTTGCTGCTGAGAAAACTCGAGCGGTCGCTGTTCGAACCCGCAGTCGAGCCGCGCGGTCTGGTCTCGCTCGTGGGCGCTGGCCCCGGTGACCCCGATCTGCTCACGCTCCGCGCCGTTCGACGCCTGCAAGCGGCCGACGTCGTCGTCCACGATCGGCTGGTCAGCCAGGCCGTCCTGGACCTCGCCGCGCCAGGTGCCGAACGCATCGACGTCGGCAAACGCGCCGGTGGCCGTGGTGCCAGCCAGACCAGCATCAACGCCCTGCTCGTCGACCTCGGCCAACGCGGCCGGCGTGTCGTCCGGCTCAAGGGTGGTGACCCGTTCGTCTTCGGGCGCGGCGGCGAAGAGGCCCTGGCGCTGGCCCAGGCCGGCATCGACTTCGAAGTCGTGCCGGGCATTTCCTCGGCGCTGGCGGCACCCGCGGCGGCCGGCATTCCTGTCACGCACCGCGGTTTGAGCGCGTCGGTCACCATCGTGAACGGCCACGACGCCGACGAGCACGACTGGCCAGCGCTCGCCCGGGGCCGTGGCACGCTGGTCTTTCTCATGGCTGTCGAGCACCTGGAGTCCATCGTCGAACGCTTGCTGACAAGCGGCCGTTCCCCGTCCGAACCAGCGGCGCTGGTAGCGCAGGCAACCCTACCCGCCCAGCGCGTGCTGACCGCGCCACTAGTCGACATCGCCCGACGCGCTCGACTGGTCGGCCTCGAACCTCCGGCCGTTCTGGTCGTCGGACCAACCGCGGCGCTTGTCGACAAACTGGGCACCCGCGACGCGCAGTCCGCACCATTGCCCGCGCTGGTGGCAGGCTAGGCCCGTGGCAGACTTGCAGCGTTGCGTCGTCGCGTTCCTGGAGGGTCGGCGCGCCACCGAGCTCGCCGACCTGATCGAGCGTCACAACGGTATCCCCCTCGCGGCGCCCTGCCTGCGCGAAGTCCACACCCCCGATTCACCCGAGCTCCAGCGCTCTATCCAGCGCGTCCTTGACTCCGAACCAGCGGTCGTGGTCTTTCTGACCGGCGTGGGCACCGCCACGATCTTCGAGGCCGTCGAGCACATGCACCGCCAGGCCGACTGGCGCCAGTGTCTGGAGGATGCGACAGTTGTCGTTCGCGGACCGAAGCCATCGGCCGTACTCCGCAAGCTTGACGTCCGCATCGACCTCACCGCGCCGCCGCCCAACACCACGGCCGAAGTGCTGCGCGTGCTGGAGCCAGTCGATCTGGAGTCTCGCACCGTCGCCGTTCAGCTGTATGGCGAGCCGAACCCGACGCTGTGCCAGTCTCTCGCCAACCGCGGCGCGCGCGTGCAGGAGCTGGCGCCGTATGTCTGGGACCGACCCGTCGATCCCCAGCCCATCCTGGCCCTCCTGGACGCGCTGGATCGCCACGAGGTGGATGCCTTGTTGATCACCTCGCAAGCCCAGGTCGACAACCTGTTCGCCGTCGCCGCCGACGCCGGTCGCCAGCCGGCGCTCCAGCGTGTGGCCATCGGCGCCCAGGGACCGGTCGCCGAAGCCGCCCTCGAACGTCGCGGTCTGCACGCCGCGTTCACCCCCACCCACGGCCACATGGACGCGCTCGTCCTGGCCGCCGTCGACTACCTCACCACCGAAGGAGCACTCACCACGTGACTGATCGAGCGTCCCCTGGCTTCACCATCTGGCTCACGGGTCTGTCCGGCGCGGGCAAAAGCACCATCGCCCATGCCCTGGATCAGGCCCTTCGCGAGCGGCAGCGACACGTCGAGATCCTCGACGGTGACGAGGTCCGCGAAAACCTCAGCAAGGGCCTGGGCTTTTCGAAGGAGGACCGCGACACCAACATCCGCCGCATCGCCTACGTGGCCAAGTTGGTCAGCCGCAGTGGTGGGGTGGCGATCACGGCCGCGATTTCGCCGTATCGCGCCATTCGCGACGAGGCGCGGACGAATATCAGTCAGTTCGTCGAGGTCTTCGTCCGCTGTCCGCTGGATGTTCTGGTCCAACGCGACACCAAGGGCCTGTACGCCAAGGCGCTGCGCGGCGAAATCCAGCAGTTCACCGGCGTGTCCGATCCCTACGAGGAGCCGCTGGCGCCCGAGGTCGTCGTCGACACCGACTCCGAAACGCCTGAGGAGAGCACGCGCAAAATCCTGAACAAGCTGGAGCTGCTGGGCTATCTGGCGCCGTCCGACGGACAGATCGCGCCGCACGGCGGCCAGCTCGTCAACCGTATCGCCAGCCCCGCCGAGGCCAGCGCCTTGCGCGAGCGACTGTCGCGCATGCCGCGGGTCGCGCTCACGCCGCGCGCGGTGTGGGACCTGGACATGCTCGGGGTCGGCGGCTTCAGCCCGCTGACCGGCTTCCTGACCGAAGCGGACTACACCTCGGTTGTCGAGCGCATGCGTCTGGCGAATGGCCTGCCGTGGTCGATCCCGATCACGCTGTCGGCGACCGAAGCAGAAGCCGCCCAGCTGCAGCCCGGCACCCATGTCGCGCTGGCCGACGCCAACGGCGACGTCCGTGGCGTGCTCTCACTGGAGCAGGTCTTCCGCC
>JAFAWJ010000552.1 GCA_019242065.1 Chloroflexota bacterium | reverse complement strand
GATGCCGGTCGTGAAGCCCGTCATGACCGCGTTCGAGACAAAGCCCATCAGTGACCCGAGACGGAGCAGACCAAACGCGGCCATCACCAGCCCGACCAGCAGCGTGAGCGTCGCCACGTTGTGCGGATCCGTGGGATCGAGCCCCGCCTGCTGCAGGACGCTCTGAGAGGAGAGGGCGATCGCGCTGGTCAGCGTCACGGCCATCAGCACCGTGCGCGCAAAGACTGCCCCGACGAGGGTCGGCAGCATGCCCGAGTACAGGCCAAGCACCGGGTTGAAGCCGGCGATGTTGGCGTACGCCATACCCTCGGGAATGCTGAAGAGCCCGGTGACCAGGCCGGCGACGACGTCGCTGGGCATTGGGCGCAGGCGGGGTTGGACGGGCTGTGAAGCTGCCACCGAATGAGTGGCAAGAACCTCCTCAGATTGGTTTGAGGTCGGGCTTGGCTGCTCCTTGCGGCGTGGCATCAGACCCATCGCTGCTCAGTCTTCATTTCAGCCGGCGGACGATAGCCCGGCAAACCAACTCGGGAAAGGAAGCGCCCCGTCTGACACGCCTGGCGCGGGTTCTGTGGGCATCACTTTGCCCGCCGCCGGCGACGAGCGTTCTTCGGCGCGACGATGACGTGGCTCCAATCCAGTACACGATTGACACAATTGTCCGATTATGAGCACCGCCCAGCGCTCAAACACCACGGTGTTGTTCGCACCCTGGGCCCGCGCATACGTGCGCGCCTGGATTCGATCGGATGTACTGGCCGGGCTATCGGCAGCGGCTGTTGTCATCCCGCAGGCGCTGGCCTATGCCACGATCGCCGGGCTGCCGGTTCACGTCGGCCTGTACTGCGCGCTCGTGCCGATGATCCTGTACGCGCTTCTCGGCACGTCGCGCCCGCTGTCGGTGAGCACGACCTCGACCCTCTCGATCCTGACCGCCGCAGCCATCGCGGACGCTCCAGCCGCGGATCCGTTGACCGTGGCCTCGACTCTCGCCGTTCTGTCTGGTGGACTACTGGTGCTCGCCAGTCTACTACGGCTCGGGTTCGTCGCCGATTTCATCTCGCGGCCGGTCCTGACCGGCTTCAAGGTGGGCATGGGGATCACAATCGCTGTCGGCCAACTCGGCAACGTGCTCGGCGTACCGATTACCGGCGACGGCGTGGTCGCTAAGGCCGCCTCAGCCGTGCGGCAGTTGCCCGACGCCAGTCTGCCCACAGTCGCCGTGGCGGCAGCCACCGTAGCCGGTCTGCTGCTCCTGCGCCGGTCGGCACCAACGGCGCCCGGCCCGCTCGCCGCGCTCGTCGGCGGGATCGTCGCCGTCGGCGTCTTCGGGCTACCGCGTGTCGCCACGGTCGCGGACGTGACGCGCGGTCTGCCGCTGCCGCTGCTGCCCGACGTGCGGCTCACCGCAATCCTCCTGCCCCACGCCGCGGGTGTCGCGCTCATGACGTTCACAGAGTCCATCGCTGCCGCGCGTGCCTTCCGCATGCTCGAGGATCGGCCGCTCGACGCTGACCGCGAGTTGCTCGCGCTCGGCGCTGCCGGCATCGGGGGCGGGCTCTTCCGCGCCTATCCGCCGGGCGGCGGGCTGTCCCAGACGGCGGTCAACGACCAGGCGGGCGCGAGGTCGCAGGCTGCCGAACTGGTGACCGCCAGTATGGTCGCGCTCACCCTGCTCGCGCTGGCGCCGTTGTTCTCGGACTTGCCGCTGGCGGTGCTCGGCGGCATCGTGCTCGTCGCCGCGATGGGCTTGGCCGACCCGAGCGGCCTGCTGGCGCTCCGCGCGATGCGCCGCGACGAGTACGCGCTCGCACTCGCTGCCGCGCTGGGCGTGCTCGTGTTCGGCACCCTCGGCGGCATCCTGGTCGCCGTGCTGCTGTCGCTCGGAGTGCTGCTCTGGCACCTCGATCACCCGCCGATCGTGCGGCTGGGCCGCGACAGCACGACCGGGGCGTATCGCGACCTGGCTCTCGAGCCGGACCTGGAGACCGTGCCAGGCCTGCTCGTCGTACGCGTCGAAGGGCGGTTGTTCTTCGTCAACGCGCGTCCGGTCACCGAACGCCTGCGCGAACTGGTCGACGCCAGCACATCGCCACCGGCGGTGCTATTGCTGGACGCCTCCAGCGTCAACGACACCGATGTGACCGCAG
Organism: Chloroflexota bacterium; assembly: GCA_019242065.1. The sequence goes on along the minus strand of JAFAWJ010000552.1, from coordinate 329 downwards.
CCGAGGCCATCGAGGAGCTACACGACACGCTGGCGCGGCAGGGCACCGAGCTCTGGGCGGCGCACGTCGAGGGTCGAGGCCGGGCGCTGGAGGCCCGCCGCGAGCGCTGGGTCGCGGCCCAGGACCGCGTCTTCCCGACGCTCGATGCTGCCGTCGCTGCCTTCCACGCGCGCTTGTAATGCGTTTGGTTGGGTCGGTCCGGACCCTGATTGCAGCGCTCCCGAGCAGGGTGTGCGTTGTGTGGGGCCTCGTGGCGATGTGGGCGGGGAGTCGTACTAGCGGCCGTGCAGCGCGCAGGGCCGCCGAGGAGCCGATGCCCAACCTGGCAA
>JAFAWJ010000548.1 GCA_019242065.1 Chloroflexota bacterium | reverse complement strand
GGCCTGCCGCTCAGCGACACGCTGCGGCGCGCGTATTTCGTCGGCGAACGCGACGAGCTGTCGCCGCTCGCCAGCGCCTTCGCCCGCGCGCGCGGCGCCGACCGGGTGTGCTCCTAGGGCGACTGGGTGGCGTGCAGCGACGTCGTGGACCTGCCCACCGCCCGCCTGTTGCGACGTGAAGTCTCCGACGGCGTGATTGCCCCCGGCTTCGAGCCTGACGCGTTCGAGCTGCTGAAAGCCAAACGCAGCGGCCGCTACACCATGCTGCAGGTCGATCCCACCTACGAGCCGCCGGACATGGAAACCCGCCAGGTCTTTGGCGTCACCTTCGAACAGCGCCGCAACGACATCGTGCCGGGTGCCGCACTGCTGAACAACGTGGTCACGCGCCGGCGCGAGCTCTCCGACGCCGCCAGGCGCGACATGCTCATCGGACTCATCACGCTCAAGTACACCCAGTCCAATTCGGTGTGCCTGGTGGTCGACGGCCAGGTGATCGGCAACGGCGCCGGCCAGCAATCGCGCATCCACTGCACGCGGCTGGCGGCGGACAAGGCCGACATCTGGCAACTGCGCCAGCATCCGCGGGTGCTGGCCCTCCAGTTTCGGCCCGGGTTAGACCGGGTCGATCGCGACAACGCCATCGACCAGTTCCTGCGCCAGGACCTCACCGTGGCCGAAGAGCAGGTGTGGCGAGAAGCGTTTTCCGAGGTCCCTGAGCGGCTGAGTGTGAACGAGCGCCGCAGGTGGCTTGACGCCGTGCGTGGCGTGACCCTGGCCTCAGATGCCTTCATCCCCTTCCGCGACAACGTGGATCGCGCCCACGCCAGCGGCGTCGAATACATCGTCCAGCCCGGCGGCGCGCAACGCGACGACGACATCATCGCCGCGTGTGATCAGTACGGCATGGCCATGGCGTTCACAGGGGTGCGTTTGTTTCATCATTAGGAGGGCGTTCGCGCATGCGCGAGTTCCCACCAAATCAACTAAAAATGACTCTCGAACCACCCCGCGATCCGTTCTAGTCTCTCTACCCGCCGATCCGGCCGGCCGCTGCGGCTCAGGTTGTGGCTTTCTTCGGGAAAGCGGACCATGTCCACTTCGGTTTTGCCAATCCGCCGCAACTGGACGAACAACTGCTCGGCTTGCTCGATCGGACAGCGCAGGTCGTTCTCGCTGTGGATCAGCAGCAGCGGCGTGCGCATCTGCGTCGCGTAGGTCAGGGGCGAGCGCTCGCGGTACAGCGCCTCGCGCTCGTAGACGGGCCCGCCCAGCACGTAGTCGCCAAACCACGGGCCGATGTCTGAGGTGCCGTAAAACGACGTGAAGTTGTAGAGCCCGCGCTGTGAGACGGCAGCCTTGAAGCGCTGGGTGTGCCCGACCAGCCACGAGGTCATGAAGCCGCCGTACGAGCCGCCCGTCAGCCCCAGCCGACTGGTGTCGACCCACCGCCAGTGGCACACGTCGTCGACCACCGCCATGCAGTCGGCCGCGTCCTGGTTGCCCCAATCGGCGAAGATGCGCGCGTTGAACGCTTCACCGTAGCCCTTGCTGCCGCGCGGATTGCTGAACACCACCGCGTAGCCGCGGCCGGCCAGCACCTGAAATTCGTGCATGAACGTCGCCGCGTACATGGTCTCGGGACCACCGTGCACTTCCAGGATGACCGGCCACTTCTTGCGCTCGTTGAAGCCAAACGGCTTCATGACCCAGCCGTGGACCGTCTCCCGGTCGCTGCTGGTGACCTGGAAGGGTTCGGCTACAGACAACTCGAGTGTCTCCAGCAGCGCGTCGTTTTCGTGACTGAGCTGCCGCTCCTCACCGTTTTCGACCGCGAACACTTCGTACGGATGGGTGGAATCCGAGATGAGTCCGACGAGTCGTCCACCGCGCGCTACGCTGAACGCCGCCACCTCGCGCTCTGGGCCGCCGAGCAGCACCTGCGGTTCGGCCACCTCGACGCTGAACTTCAGCACCTCGACACAACCCGCACGCGAAACCAGCGAGAGAATGCCGCTGCCGTCAGCCGTGTAGCGCGGCGGCGCCGGCAGGAAGGGCGCGCGCGAGTCCGAGTTCGCGGAGTTCCCGAGCTCGTCTGGGAACGTGCCAGTGATCGAGGTCGACGCGCCGCCCTGGACCGGTGAGCTCAGCAGGCCCGTGTTCACGCCGTAGTCCCAGCCTCGCTCGTGGCCTAGATACGCCACTCGCGTGCCGTCAGGCGAGAACACCGGATTCGCCACCTGACCGACGTGGCGGGTCAGGCGTCGCGGGCGCCCGCCGCCGCTGGGAACGAGCCACAGGTCGTCGAGCAGGCTCAGGTCACGATCGCGCTCGCGGTTCGAGGTAAACGCGATCAGGCTGCCATCGGGCGACCAGGCTGGGTCCGAGTCGTCGAAGTCGCCGTCGGTGATCTGACGCGGTGCAGACTCGCCGTCGGCCTCCACGACGAACACGTGGCGATGAAGCGCTTCGACGAAGCCTTCGCCATCGGCCTTGTGGCGCACGCGCGTGATGATCTTGACCCGCGGAAGCTTGCCCTTCTCGTTGGATTGGCCTTCCTGGCTGGCAATGGCCTCCACGTCCACTCGCGCCGAAAACGCCAGGCGCTTGCCATCCGGTGACCATACCGGCGCACCGGCGCCGCGCTTGAGCGAGGTCATCTGGCGCGCCTCACCACCCTGCAGCGGCAGGACGAAGAGCTGCGAGCGGTTGTCGTCGCGATCGGACACGAAGGCGAGCGAACAGTTGTCGGGCGACCAGCGTGGCGAGGAGTCGCGATGGCGCCCGCTGGTCAGGGCTCGAGGTGGAGCGGAACCGTCGAACGGCACGAGCATGATCTGCGAGCGGTAGCGGGTGTGATCCTCAGGGTCGACCCGGCTGACAACGTAGGCGACAAGCGCACCGTCGGGGCTGAGCTGCGGATCGGCGACAAACCGGAGCCGGTACAGGTCTTCGGCCGTCATCGGACGACGGCTGGGACGACGGACAGCCATTCTCGCGAGGGTACGCTACCCGTCGATGGCCTTTCTTGCCGTGGCAGTTGCCACGGCACTCGTGTACGCGCTGTGGGTGGCGTGGGTACCCCTGCTGCCCACCAACCTGTACACGCCGCTGCTGGACCTGGGCAAGATCACGGAGTACACCTGGTCGGCAGCCGCGAGCTATCTGGCGCTCGTCGGGGTGCTTTCTGGCCTGTACACGGTGGGGTACCGGGTGATCGCCTCGGGCAGATCGGCCGTCAAGACGTGGTGGGTGTTTGTCGGCGGCGGCCTCGTGTGTGCCGAGCTGCTGTGGGTCTACCCCGCGACAGCCGTCGACGTCTTCGGCTACATCGCCAACGGCGAGCTTCTGGCGCTGCACCACGCCAATCCCTTCATGCAGACCCCCAGCGCGTATATCGGCGATGCCATCGTCGCGTACGTCGCTTTTCCGGACGAGCCGACCCAGTACGGACCCGTCTGGGTGCTGCTTAGTGGCGCCGTCGCCAGCCTGGCGGGGAGCGATCTCCTCCGAGAAATGCTCCTGTACAAGCTCGTCGCCGCGGCAGCCCACCTCGGCAGCGCGGCGCTGGTTTTGCAGATTGCTCGGCGGCTTGGCGCCAGCCGATCCATGACCCAGGCCAGCGCGTTCCTGTTCTTATGGAATCCGCTCCTGGTGTGGGAGATGGTTGGCAATGCCCACAACGACGGGCTGATGATGCTCTTCGGTCTGCTCGGAGTGTGGCTGTTCGTCGCGCACCACGATCGCCTGGTGCTGCTGGCCATCGCCGCCGGGGCACTGGTGAAAGCTCCGGTCGCGCTGATCGGGCCCGTACTGCTGGTTGGGACGCTGCGACGCAATTGGCGCAGGGCGATCGAAGGCGCGCTACTGGCACTGGCCCTGGCGGTGCTGGTGTATCGGCCGTTCTGGGCTGGCAGCCAGACTCTGACCGCCCTGCAACGTACCGACCTGTTCACGGCTTCGGTGGCCGACGTGCTGCGTCTGGTGCTCGTGCCCAATCTGGGCGTGGAGAGCGCGGCGGAGGTCGCCAGCACGCTGGCGCTCAGCGCCTTTTCGGCCATCGCCGTGATCGCGTTCATGCTGGCGCTCCGCGCCGAAACTGACCTCGAAACGCTGCGGCTGGCCTACTTCACGCTGCTGGCTGGACTGCTTCTGCTGACGACGTGGTTTCAAGCCTGGTACATCGTCTGGCCATTTGCGGTCGGCGCCGCACTCGGCGAGCCGCGGCGCCATCTCGAGGTGGCGCTGCTCAGTTTTGGCGGGCTGCTGCAGTACTTCGTGTTCATCTATGTCTGGGACATCGGCCCCTTCCCGCATACCGACAATCTCGGCATCCAATTGACGGCCTATGTAGCGATTGTGGGGCCGCTGCTGGTCATGCTCATCCTGCGCGCCGCCCCGCGTCTGCGCCTGCCGATCTCGCGGCGGCTTTCGACGCACTCCGCCGAATACCATTGAGGGCGTGGAAACGCAAGTTGCGCCGCGCGCGCGGACGGCGGCCTCGCGTCATGCCGATTCGTGGGTCTTTCTGGATGGCGAGATGCTCCGTTACAGCGAGGCGTACCTGCCGCCGATGACGCACGCGCTGCATTACGGCACGGCGTGTTTTGAAGGTATTCGCGCCTACTGGAACGCCGCCGACGAACAGTTGTACGTCTTGCACGCCGAAGCCCATTACGCTCGACTGCGCCGATCCGCGGCCGTCCTGCGGCTCGACGTGCCGCATTCGAATCAGGAGCTCGTCGACCTCACGCTCGAGATTTTGCGTCGCAACGCCGCGCGCACCGACACCTACATTCGACCGCTCGTCTTCATTTCCGAGGAAGAGATCGGCGTCCGGCTGCACGGTCTCAAGCGCAGCTTTCTGATCTATACCGCCCCGATGGGCGAGTACATCGATACGCAGGGCGGCATCCGCTGCATGACCAGCAGCTGGCGCCGCGTGCAGGATGGCGCCATCCCGGCGCGTGCCAAGATCACCGGGGCGTATGTGAATTCGGCGCTCGCCAAATCGGAAGCGCTGGAGAACGGTTTCGACGAGGCCGTCATGCTGACCCACGACGGACACGTCAGCGAAGGCTCGGCCGAAAACCTGTTCATGCTGCGCGATGGCGTGTTCGTCACGCCATCGGTGACCGAAGACATCCTGGAGGGCATTACTCGCTCCCTGCTGATGGGGTTGATCCGCGACGAGCTCGGCATGCAGGTCGTCGAGCGCAGCATCGATCGCACCGAGCTGTATACCTGCGATGAGCTGTTCCTGTGCGGCACCGGCGCCCAGGTGTCCGCGGTGACCGAGCTGGACCGTCGCGCGATCGGCGGCGGGTCGGTTGGCAAGGTCACGCGCCGCCTGCAGGAGCTGTACTTTCGCGCCGTGCGCGGCGACGAGCCCCGCTATCGGCACTGGCTGACGCCCGTCTACGGGTGACCTTGCCAGTTCAGCTGGCGTACCCCGTCATCGACGTCCATACGCATCTGATGCCCGAACGGCTGTTTCGCGCCGTTCGGGCGTATTTTCGTCAGCACCTCTGGGAGCCGCAGTACGAGGGATCGACGGAGGAGCTCGTGGCCCAGCTGCTCGAGGCCGGGGTCGGGCGCTTCGTGTTCATGCCGTACGCGCATCGGGGTGAGATGAGCCGCTCGCTCAACCACTGGGCCGCCAACGTGCAGGCCACGTTCGCGCCGGTCGGCATCGGCTTCGGCACATTTCACCCGGACGACGACGAGCTGGTGCCCGAGCTGGCCGACGAGGCGTTCGGACGGCTCGGACTGCGAGGTGCCAAGCTGCACCCGCAGGTGGGTCATTTCGGAGTGGACGATCCTCGGCTGGACCCGTTGTTCGCGCGCGCCATCGACTATGAAGCCCTCGTGCTGATCCATGCCGGTCGGCGGCCAGAGCCGAGCGAGCACGTGGGCGTGCGGGCATTTGCTCGGCTCATGCGGCGCTTTCCAAAGCTGCGCGTGATCGTGGCGCACGCCGGCGCCGACGAGTTCGACAGCTTCTTCGACCTGTGTGGCGTGTATGAAGGTGTGTTCCTGGACACCGCGATGGTCTTCAACAATTACCTCGGC
>JAFAWJ010000487.1 GCA_019242065.1 Chloroflexota bacterium | reverse complement strand
GCCGTTGCTCAGCTGCAAGCCACCCTCGGGCGAAACGCTGCCGCTACCTGAATGGATATCCAGCTGCTCCGCGCTGCCCGGCAGCAACTTGAGGTCCACCTTGCCGCTGGTCGTGGTGATCTGCGTTGGCTCCGTAAAGACCGACTCCAGCGAGATCGAGCCACTCGAGGCGTGCGCCTGCTGCACGTGCAGCAGCTGTGTCCCACTGATGGCCCCGCTGGTCGTGGCCGCGGTCACCGGCCCGCCGAGGTTCGCAAGCTGCAAACTGCCCGAGGTCGTCGTGGCATTCACGGGTCCGGTGACCCCGTCGATGTCAACCTGTCCACTGCTCGACTGCACGTTGACCGCCACGCCGGCCGGTACTTCAACCGTGTACTCCACCGAGCTGGCATCGCCAAACAGCGACCCGCCGCGACCGGTCGTCGTCGAGCCCAGGTTCCAGCCAGAAGCGCTCGGCGTCAGCTGCACCTGAGGCCCCTGACCACCTATGGCAAAGTGGCGATTGGCCACGACGTGCACGGTGTCCCCATCGCCGCCATGAATCGTGGTCGATCCGCTGGTGTTCGTGACGGTCAGCGTCTGCCCGGCCGAGATCGGCTCATCCAGGGTCACGGTCGTGGCAAATGGCGCGGTGCCGAAGCCCGCCGCCACGCCCGTGCGCGTCAGCGCTCCGCCCGCCGCCACGCTGGCCGCGGCGGCGAGGATGCCGTACGCCAGCAAGGCCACGCCGCCGAACGTCGCGATTGGCCGACGCAGCGGCGCGGGAATGGATTCCCGCAGCAACAGCCACGCGCCGAGCAGCACCAGCGCCACCGGCCAGTACGAGGTGATCCAGCTGAGCGAGGCCAGCGGGCCCAGCCAGGATGCGCCCAGCAACACCAGGCCCAGGCCGACCAGGATGACGGCCGGAAACAGTGGCCAGATCTCGGTCGGACGCAGACCAATCGCGTAAGCGGCGGCGAAACCGAGACCGAGCAGCACGAAAAACAGCCCGGCGCTCGAGATGCCCTGAACGGCCGGGGGGTTGAATTCGTGGACCAGGATGTAGACGCCGAGGGCCATCAGGATGCCGGCCGGCACCGCGTAGCCGTAGCGCCCGGTGCTCACGCGGCCGATCGCGAACGCCGCGCCGAGGCCAAAGACGATCAGCCCCCCGCGCCCTCGATCGGGAACCATGTTGCTGAGCAGAAACACGACCCCGAGGGTGATCAGCGCCAGAGGCAGGAAGCTCCGCGACAGCGCAGAGCCGCCGCGCGGGTACGGATCAGAGTCATACGGGCGAGTCATCGGCGTGGGTTGGACGCGAGGCGGGCCCTCACGGTTGCAGGTCGCCCACAGGAGATGGTCTACACTCGGCCCCCAAATGAGCGCTTCGGCGTATCTCGAGCTGCTCGACTGGCGGCGGCGTGTCGCCGAGATCTTCGCCGAAGTGCGCCGGCGCCCGGCCGACGCCAGCACGCTCGCCTGGTTCCGCGCCCAGAAGGACGAGTTGTTCAAACACCATCCCCAGAGCCCCATCCCGCACGACCAGCGCGCCAGCTTCCAGGGCCTTCCCTACTGGCCCTTCGATCCCGACGCGCGCGTCGTGGCCCGCGTCGTGCCCGAAGAACACGACGTGCCAGCCGTCGCTGCGTCGGAGGTGGCCTTTCACCGCATAGGCACCCTCACTTTCGACTTGCAAGGCCAGTCGCTGCGGCTACCAGCCCTGTGGATTGATGGCTATGCCGGCGGGCTCTTCGTCCCGTTCCGCGATGCCACCAGTGGCCGGCGGACCTACGGTGGCGGTCGCTACCTGCTCGACACCATCAAGAGCGCCGACCTTGGCTCTGACCTGCGCGAGGCCAGGGTGATCCTCGACTTCAATTACGCCTATCACCCGTCGTGCGCCTATGATCCCGTCTGGGTGTGCCCGCTTGCTCCACCTGACAGCCACCTGTCGATGGCCATCCAGGCGGGCGAACAGTCCCGATGAACCCCGCAACCGTCGAATTCCGCCACGTCAGTAAGCAGTACGGCGCGCAATCGCAGGGCGCGGCCGTGGTCGACCTGTCGCTACTGGTGCCGGCCGGCGACATCTGCATCCTGGTCGGACCCAGCGGCTGCGGCAAGACGACCACCCTGAAGATGGTCAATCGCCTGGTCGAGCCGACCAGCGGTCAGGTGCTGATCGACGGCAAAGACGTCATGCAGATCGACCTCACCGAGCTGCGCCGCGGCATCGGCTACGTCATTCAGCAGGTTGGTCTGTTCCCCCATCAGACGATCGGCGAGAACGTCGGCACCGTGCCGCGCTTGCTGGGCTGGCCCAAAGCGCGCATCCAGCGACGCTCCGACGAGCTTCTCGAGCTGGTCGGGCTCGATCCCGCTCGCGTGCGCAACCGCTATCCGGCGCAGCTGTCGGGCGGCGAGCGTCAGCGCGTCGGCGTCGCGCGGGCAATGGCCGCCGAACCGCCCGTCATGCTCATGGACGAGCCGTTTGGCGCCGTCGATCCGATCGTGCGCGAGCGGCTGCAGAACGAATTTCTGCGGTTGCATCGCAGCCAGGGAACCACTGTGCTGTTTGTCACGCACGACATCGACGAGGCCATCAAAATGGGCACGCGGGTCGCGGTCATGCAGGTGGGCGGGCACCTGGCGCAGTACGCGCCGCCAACGGAGCTGCTGGCGCACCCCGCCAGCGACTTCGTCTCGCGCTTCGTCGGGACCGATCGCGGCTTGAAGCGGCTGAGCCTGCTGCGGGTGGCCGACGTGCGGCTGGAACCCGGCGTCGTCGCTCACGTTGGCGAGCCGGTGCAATCCGCTCGACGGCACGCGCTCGAAGGCGAAACCAGCTGGGTCCTGCTGCTGGACCAGTCGGATGCGCCGCTGGGTTGGGTCAAAGCTTCCGAGCTCAACTCGGATGGCGACCTCACGGCGGATTTCGTCGACGCCTCGTCGCCGCTGGTCCACCTCGAGACGACCTTGCGCGACGCGCTCGCCATGCTGCTGACCTCCGCGGTCCAGACGGCCGTCGTCGTCGACGAGCACGGCCGCTTCAACGGCATGCTGACCTTCGACGAGCTGGGGCACGCCTTCCGCACGGATCCCGAGCCCGAGGCGGCGGCGGTCCCATGAGGCCGGGTGATCCGCCCATCCTCTGGAGCTGGACCTTCGACCATCTGCCGGACATCGGTCGCCGCGTCGAAGAGCACCTGATCCTGACGGGGATCGCCGTCGGCGTGGGCTTCGTGATCGCCTTCGCGCTGGCCCTGGCGATCCGCAGGCTGCCCGTGCTGTATTCGCCCGTGACCTGGGTCACTGGCGTGATGTACGCCATTCCCAGCCTCGCGCTGTTCGCCCTGCTGGTCCCCTTCACCGGCCTGACGATCCTGACGGCGGAGATCGGCCTGATCAGCTATACGCTGCTGATCCTGGTGCGGAACATCGTGAGCGGGTTCCGCTCGGTGCCGCCCGACGTGCGCGAGTCGGCCATTGGCATGGGCTATTCCCAGTGGCAGATGCTGTGGCGCATCGAGCTGCCCCTGGCGATGTCGGTCATCATCGCCGGCCTGCGCGTCGCCCTGATTACGACGATCGGCCTGGTGACCGTGACGGGTGTGATCGGCCAGGGCGGGCTCGGGGCGCTCATTCTGCAAGGGATCCAGCAGTTCTTCGCGACACCGCTGGTCATCGGCGCGGTGCTCTCGATCGTGCTGGCCATCGTCCTGGATGCAGTCCTGGTGCTCGTCCAGCGCGGCGTCACCCCGTGGACCCGCGCGAGCCGCTAACAGACTGAGAGATACGGAGATGCAGTTCGCGCAGTCAGTGGCCGCGTGGCTCGCGGCGCCCGAGCACTGGAGCGGCTCCGACGGGATTCCCAATCGCATCGCCGAGCACCTCGTGCTCTCCGGCCTGACGGTCCTGGCCGCGACACTCATCGCACTGCCGATCGGCGTGTGGTGCGGGCACACCGGCCGCGGTGGCTTCCTGGCGATCAACATCGCCAATCTCGGACGGGCGATGCCGTCGCTGGCGCTGCTGGCGCTGATGTTGCCAGTCGCCCTGGCGTTCAAGCTCGGACTGGGGTTCTGGCCGACGTTCTTCGCGCTGGTTCCGCTCGGCATACCGCCGATCCTGACCAACAGCTATGTCGCCATTCGCGGCGTCGATCCGGACATCGTCGAGGCCGCGCGCGGTATGGGCCTGCGCGAGCTCCAGGTCCTGCGCCAGGTTGAGCTGCCCATCGGCGCGCCCCTGATCCTCGTCGGCATTCGCAACTCCGCGGTGGCTATCGTGGCCACCGCCACGCTCGGCGCGTTGGTCGCCGGCGGCGGACTGGGTCGCTACATCGTCGACGGCCTGGCCCGACAGGAATACCCGCGGCTGTTCGTCGGCGCGTTGCTGGTGGCGCTACTGTCGGTCGGCGTCGAAGTCGCGTTCGGCCTGGTCGAACGTCTGACTGTGTCGTCCGGGCTGCGTCAGGCGGAGACGGGCGGTCTGGGCGTTCCGGAAGGCCCGCGCTGAACGGCGCGCTGATCGCCGCCGTGCGGGCCGAACTGGCTGCGCACGCGGACCCGCTCCGCGCGCCCGAGATGCAGCGGTACATGAAGTCCGCGATGCCGTACCGCGGCGTCACGGTCCCCGTCTTGCGCACGATCTGCCGACGAATCCTGCCGGCGTACCCACTCGCCACATTCGAGGACTGGCAGCAGACCGTCGAATCGCTGTGGGATACGGCCGAGTACCGCGAAGAGCGCTACGCGGCCCTGGAAATCATCGGTCATCGACCCAACGCGCGGTTTCGCACGCTTCAAGCACTGCCGCTGTACGCACGGCTGATCGTCAGCGGCGCCTGGTGGGACCTGGTCGACGGCCTGGCCACCCATGAGGTCGGCGACCTGCTGCGCACCTACCCGGCGGCCATGCGCGAGCAGCTATTGGCCTGGAGTCGAGGCGAAGACGCCTGGTTACGGCGGACGTCGATCATCTGCCAGGTCAGCTTCAAACGCGCCACCGACCAGGACCTGCTGTACGCGTGCATGCAGCCCAGCCTCGAAGAGCGCGGCTTTTTCCTGCGCAAGGCCATCGGCTGGGCGCTGCGCGAGTACGGCAAGGTGGCGCCGGCCGCCGTGGCCGAGTACGTGGCGGCGCATCCCGAGTTGAGCGGGCTGAGCCGCCGCGAGGCGCTGAAGTACGTCGGCGCGACGTCGTCGAGCACTTTGAGACGCAACTGAGCGGCCCCTCGGCGCTTGCAATTCCCGGCCGTGTCTGATTGAGTGACAGTTGAATCCAGGTGGACTGCGCGCATATCACGCGGACCTGGGTTCTTTTAAAACCTCGACACGGCCCACGTTGGGCCGCGAAAGGAGTTGCACCCAATGCGGAGTATCCGCTTGC
>JAFAWJ010000310.1 GCA_019242065.1 Chloroflexota bacterium | reverse complement strand
CTGGATCCACAGCCGCTTGAAGCCGGACTCGCGCAGGATGCGCGCGTTGGCGAGCACGTTCAGCGCCACGCCACCAGCCATGCACAGGTTGTCGCTGCCGCTCAGCTCGCGCGCACGACGCGCCAGGCCCAGCAGCGCATCTTCAGTAACCACCTGGATGCTGGCGGCAATGTCCGCGTGCCGATGCTCGAGCTCGGCGCCGGTATCGCGCGGCGGACCGAACAGGTCGATGAACGCCTGGTCGATCGAGCGCAGGCCGTGCTGGTAGGCCAGGTAGCGCAGGTTCAACCGAAAGCTGCCATCGTCGACCAGGTCGATCAGTTGGCGGACCTTGTCGACGTACGTCGGCTGACCGTACGCGGCCATACCCATGACCTTGTATTCGCCCTCGTTGACCTCGAATCCCAGATACGCGGTGAACGCGCTGTACAGCAGTCCGAGCGAATGCGGGTAGCGGATTTCGTGCGAGAGCTCGAGGTCCACGTCGTGACCGACGCCGATCGTCGTGGTCGCCCATTCGCCAACGCCGTCGGCGGTCAGCACGGCCGCCTCGTCGAAGGGTGACGGGAAGAAGGCGCTCGCGGCGTGGGAGATGTGGTGCTCGCCGAACAGAATCTCGCCATCGACGTTCAGGGCATTGCGAATCTGGCCGCGGACCCACAGCTTCTGGCTCAGCCAGGCCTGCATCGCCCTGACGAAGGCGACCCGCGACCGAGGGTGGGTCGCCGCGTAGCCGGCCACGATGCGCTCGAACTTGAGCAGCGGCTTTTCGTAGAAGATGACGTAGTCGAGGTCGTCGGGATACAGGTCGGCGGCTTCCAGGCAGTAGTTGGCCGCCCGCAACGGCAGGCTCGCGTCGTGCTTGAGTCGCGTGAACCGCTCCTCTTCGGCGGCGGCGATCAGCTCACCATCGCGCAGCAGACACGCGCCCGCGTCGTGATAGAAGCAGGACAGTCCGAGGATGTTCAAAACTGACGCCGCAGCGCCGTGAGGCTCTTTTCAGACTCTGGCGAATCTTCGGCGTTGGACCGCGCGATCCACGTGGAGCCGCCGGTCGGCGAGAGGTCCATGAGTCGGGCGCCGAAGAGCCGCGCGACGAACGTGGCGGGTCCAAGGACGACGAGATAGACGAGCGTCAGCATGACCCGTGTCTGGTAACTGCCCGCGCGATGCGCGTACGCCTTCCAGACCTCGACGAGCCAGGCCAATTCTAGAAGACGGGGTACAGCAGCGGGCCGATTGGCGTGGCTTCCAGCACCACCAGCGCCGCGAGGATGACCAGGGCCACCAGCAGGGGCAGCATCCACCACAGCTTGTGGCGCCACACCAGGTAGACGAGGTCGCTCGAGACGGACACGCGATCGGCGACCTGCGTGCCAACGTTGCGGCGAGGTCGAGAGCGAGACACTCGATCCATTTGGGGCGAGGATACAGGAGAATCGGCGCCTGTCACGTGATCTTCATGTGCCAAACGTTTCGCGCGTGACGGCACGTGGCTTACGCTATGCACGGCACACGTGGTTCTCCGAGTCGTCCGCACCGACCATCCGCCACGGCACGGCTCCCCACTACGGTCGCGGTCCGGGTCGACGGGAGGCTTTCCCTGGCTGCAAGCCGTCGTCCTGGTTGGCGTGGCGGTGGTGTTTCTGGCGGCGGTCAGCGAAATCGGCCTACGCGTGGCCGACCTGCACGCCAACAACCTGGCCGGCCTGCAATGTGTCGGGGCTGGGACACAGCTACAGACTCAAAAGGGTCTGTACATCCTGGACCCCGACGCGGGCTACGTCATGCGACCCAACACGTGTGTGCGACTCAAGACCACCGAGTACGACGAGGTCCTCAAGACCAATTCCCTGGGCATGGTCGGCCCAGAGCTCCCCGCGACCAAGCCGCCCGGTGAGTTCCGCATCGTGGTGTTGGGCGATAGTTACACCGTCGGCGGCCAGGTGCCGTACGAACAGACCTTTCCAGCCGTCCTCGAAAAGCAACTGCACGACGCGGGCTACACCAACGTGCGCATCATCGACGCGGGCGTCGGCGGCTACACCGAATACAACGAGAGCGGGCTGCTCAAGAAATACGTCGCGCAACTCCAGCCCGACCTGGTCGTCCTGGCCGCGTTCCTCGGCAACGACATCTCGGAAAACGTGCTGGCCACGATGGCCGGCTATCGAGATGCACCTGAGCACCCCAAAGGCATGACCTGGGGTCTGGATGCAGCCAAACTCGTGGACGACAGTGGCTCGTGGTTCCCGCGCAACAACCTGCCCGGCCCACCGCCGCCCGCCGCCTGGGACCCCTCGCAGCCGTTACCCGACCCCGTCGGCAACAACCACAATAGCGGTCAGGTCGCTCCGCCGGCAGCGGCGGCGCCAGTTGGTCTGCGCACCCGTGCTCACGCCCTCTGGGATGGGCTTCGGAGCGAGTCGCTGCTGCTCGGCAAATTGTTCGGGGAGCCAATCGATCCCAGCATTTCGACTGCTCCCGGCGCGGCCCCGCTGGCTGCCGAACAGGAACGCCTGAATCTGACCAGTTTCGAGTGGACAATCCTGCGCGACATCCCGCACACCTACTGGCTGGATGTCGCCTGGCCGCTCTTCGGCCGCTATCTGGGTGATGCGCGCGAGACCGCCGCGTCGGTCGGCGCGCCGCTGGTGCTGCTGTCGCTACCTGACATGAGTCAGTTCGACGACGAGATGCAGGCGCGGACCATGGCGAACTTCCGCTTCCGTGACGACGAGGTGGACTGGGATCGTCCCCAGCGCGACCTGGCGTCTGTCGCGGCGGCCGACGGGGTGCCCATGCTGGATCTGCTGCCAGAGTTCCGTTCGCTGCCGGATCGCGCGAGCCTGTACCTCAGGATTGATACCCACATGAGCGCGTACGGCCACGACGTGACCGCCGCCGCCGTTGCGAAGTACCTCGAAGACGGCGGATATGTGACCAAACCGTAAGGTCGTACTGCTACTTGAGGCTTCAGGCCGCCGACCGCAGGTTACGTCGCACGCCAATGCTGGTTGCGGTGAACAGCACGACGCCGATCGCCCCCAGCGTGTATAGCTCCCACAGCTCGTTGGTCGTGCCGCGCAGCATGTAGTCCTGCAGTAACTGGATGCCGTGGGTCACTGGCAGCGCGTAAGCGGCCAGTCGCACCGGCGCCAGGAACTGGTCCAGGGGCAGCACGAACCCGCTGAAGAACACTGAGGCTAGCAGCACCAGCATCGAGAACTGGACGGCCGCGCGCTCGGAATCCACCAGGGTTGAGATCAATAGTCCCAGCCCGAGCGACGCGAACGACAGCAGCGCCACCACGATGGCGACGTTCATCGGGTCGCTCAGCATCGGCACCTTGAGGATCGCCACCAGCAAAAAGCAGATCACGGCGGCAATGGCCACACTGAAAAACCCGTACGCCAGGTATTTGCCGACCAGGATCTCGAGCGAGCGCACCGGCGCCACGCGAAAAATGTCCATCGCCCCGCTGAGTCGCTCGCGCACCAGTGACAGCGCCGTCAGCGTGACGCACATGTGCTGGAGCACAAGGGCAAGCACCGCGGGCGCGAAGAAGGCCACGACATCGGGACTGATCGGGGCCAGGTTCTTCATGTCGGCCCGTGTCGGTGCGGCGATCACCTGGGGCGAAATCGGCGTCGGCGGCTGCGTCCCCGTCGACTGCACCACGTACTGCTCGCCGGAGGCCGCCACCTGCTGCACGATGGCTTGATTCAGCTGGTCGACCTGACTCTCGGCGACAAAGCGTGCGTAGTTGTCGCGGACGGGGTCCAGCTCGTTGTACTCAATGTCTATTGAGGACTGCTGGCCACTGGCAAAGTTCTGCTCGACGTTGTCGGGCGCGACGATCAGCAGGTCAATCTTCTGCTGCTGAAGCTCCTGACGGGCCGTGTCGGCGTCGTCGGTGATCTGCGTCAGCGCGATGGATTGACCGAGATACTGCGCGTAATAATTCGGGTCGCGTGGCAAATTCGAGTCCGCCGGAATGACCAGGATGGTGTTGAGCGGCCGGTACTGGCCGCTGTAGCCCAGCCCGAACAAACCCATGATCAGAAACGGCCCGAAGATCAGGCCGAAGAGCGCACCCGGCTGGCGGATGACCTCGATGACGTCCTTGCCGACGAACGCGGTTGTTCGGGTCCAGACCTTAAGCGGCCCGAGCAACAGTTGGGTCACGATTTCCTTCAGCTTCTCCAACAGCGTTCTCCTCTGCAGTGGCCGTATCTGCCTCGGACTGAGCCTCGGCGCGCGAGACCAGACGCGAGAAAACCTCGTCAAATGTGGGTCGGTATTCGCTGCTTGACACGACCGTGCCGCCCGCGGACTGAATGGCTTCGACCACCCGCGGCGTTGTGGTGGCCGCGTCGTCGGTGATGACCAGGATCTCGCGCGGAGCGTGCTGCCGCACCTCGCGGACTTCGGGCAGGTCGTTCAGGATCACCCCGTCGAACGCCGTCGCCGTTTTGATCTCGATCACGTCGCCGCCGGACGCCCGCCGCCGCAGCTCCTCCGGTGGTGCCAGCGCAATCAGTCCACCGTGGGCCAGCACCGCGACCGAATCGCAGTAGGCGGCTTCGCTGACGACCTGGGTGGTAACGACGAGGGTGCGGCCCGCGTCGCGAAGGCGTCGGAACTCGTTCCACACCGTCTCACGCAGCATCGGGTCGAGGCCGGCTGTCGGCTCGTCGACAAACAGCAGCACCGGATCGTGCACCATGGCGCAGGCCAGCTCAAGACGGCGCTGCATGCCGCCCGACAGTTGGCGGGCGCGTCGGTTGCGTGCGTCCCAGAGGTCCAGCAAGGTCAACATCTGCTTGACGCGCTTGCCGCGCCTGGGCCACAGGAGACCGAAGAGCGAAGCGACGAAGGAGACGTTCTCCCAGGCCGTCAGCTCGTCGTACAGCACGAAATGCTGCGGCATGTACCCGAGCCGTTCGCGGGTGCGTCGTTTGAACTTGCGCGGCTGCTCGCCCAGCACCGTCAGGTTGCCGTCAGTCGGCGCGAGGGTGCCGGTGAGCATGCGGACGAGCGTGGTCTTGCCTGATCCGCTGGGACCAATCACCCCTAAGATCGTTCCCCGCGGGACTTCGAGGCTGACGTCGTCAACTGCGGCCAGGTCGCCGTAGCGACGGGTGACGTGGTCCATCGCCACGATGGGTGGGTTCGGCTCCAGCACGCCGAACGCAATAGGCATGTTGCGTGCCGAATGTGGCAAGAAGCGCGTCGAGGGAGTAGCATTCCAGCCCCGTGGCACGACTGACGGTGCGACTGACTCCAGAGGGACGGCGCGAGCTCGAGGAAGAGCTGGCGCGACTCGAGGCTGAGTTGCCGAGGGTTTCTGCTCGCCTCGGCGACGCGCGCGCCGGCGGCAACGACCCGGCTGAGAATCTCGATCTGCGCGATGCGATGGACGAGCTGGCGCTGCTCGAGGGACGCATCGGAGAGCTGCGGGGATTGCTCGCCGCCGCGGAGCCCATCGAGGAGATGCCCGGGCGGGATGG
>JAFAWJ010000088.1 GCA_019242065.1 Chloroflexota bacterium | reverse complement strand
TACCAGGCCCTTGGTCCGGGACAGGTGGTGGCCTACGACGAGGGCGTCGTGCGTCTGCGCAGCGGCACGAGTACCGTCGAAGTCACCGCGCTCGCCCCGGACGTGTTCCGCGTCGGACTCTTCGGCGAGGGCCGCGGCGTCGACTACCGGTCCGAGGCGATCGCCAGATCCGACTGGCCCAGCGTGGCGACCCGCTTCCGTCAGACCGAGTCGCACGCGTCGCTGAGTGCGGGCGACTGTGTCGCCGAGATCGGGCTCGACCCGCTGCGCATTGGCTTTCGCGTCGGCGAACGCCAGTTCGCGGTCGACGAGGCCAGCCTTGGTATGGGTTTCCTGCCTCTGGCCGAACCCTCGGCGCGCCTGGTCGATCCGCTCGGCGCACCCGCCATGGTGTTCAAGCGGCACGAGCCCGACACGCGCTACTTCGGGTGCGGGGAACGGACCGGCGGACTCGAAAAGACCGGCACGCGCCAGGTCTTCTGGAATGTCGACCCGCCGGCGGGCCACACCGCCGCGCTGAACAACCTGTACACCTCGGTGCCGTTTGTGCTCGCGCTGCGTGACGGGCAGGCGTGGGGCCTGTTCGTGGACAGCAGTTACCGGCTCGAATTCGACCTGGCCGCGCAGGATCCTGAGCGATGCGCGTTCGGCGTCGACGGCGGTCCGCTGGTGTACTACGTGTTCAGCGGACCCAGTCCGCGACAGGTCCTGGAACGCTATACCGAGCTCACCGGCCGGATTCCGATGCCACCGCGCTGGGCGCTCGGCTACCACCAGAGTCGCTGGGGGTACACCACCGCCGACGAAGTGCTGCGGCTGGCGCGCACGTTTCGGGAGCGCAACCTGCCGCTGGACGCGGTGTATCTCGACATCGACTACATGCGCGGGTACCGCGTGTTTACGTGGGATCCCGAACGCTTCGCGGATCCGGCCGCGCTTGTCCGCGAGCTGGCCGAGCTGGGCGTGAAACTGGTGACGATCGTCGACCCGGGCGTCAAGGTCGACCACGACTATCCCGTCTACACCAGCGCGCGCGAGGCCGACCTGTTCTGCAAGACGTTCTCGGGCGCCGAGTACCACAACGTCGTCTGGCCCGGTACCTGCGCCTTTCCAGACTTCACCAACCCACGCACACGCGACTGGTGGGCCGCCCAGCTACCGAGTCTGCTGGAGCCCGGCGTGGCCGGCATCTGGTGCGACATGAACGAGCCGACGATGTTCGTGCCCACCCCGCACACCTTGCCCGACGACGTGGCCCACCACGGTGACGGCGAAGCCGTGCTGCACGCCCAGGTCCACAACCTGTACGGCCAGCTCATGGCGCGCGCCACGTACGAAGGCCTGCGTCACCTGCAACCCGACCGCCGGCCATTTGTCATCTCGCGCGCGGGCTTCGCCGGGCTGCAGCGCTACGCGCTCCACTGGACTGGCGATAACGACTCCTGGTGGGAGCACCTGTGGATGAGCATGCCGCAGCTCCAGAACCTGGGACTATCCGGCTACGCCTGGGTTGGCGTCGACGTGGGCGGCTTCAGTGGCGATGCCACCGGCGAGCTGCTGGCACGCTGGACCGAGTTCGGCATCTTCCAGCCCTTCTGCCGTAACCACTCGGCCTGGGGGACGCATCCGCAGGAGCCGTGGGCCTTCGGCGAGACGTACGAGGCCTACATCCGCACATTGCTGCGACTGCGCCAGCGCTTGCTGCCCTATCTGTACACGCTGTTCGAGGAGGCGCATCGCAGCGGCGCGCCGATTCTGCGGCCGCTGCTGTTCGAGTATCCGGACGATCCGACGACCTGCTCGACTGACGACGAATTCCTGCTCGGTTCGGCGTTGCTGGTGGCGCCGATGACGCGTCCGGGGAACGAGTACCGCCACGTCTATCTGCCGCAAGGGACGTGGGTGCACTACTGGACGGGCCGACAGTCCGTCGGACCCGTCCATATCCTGGCGCACGCGCCGCTGGGCCAGCCGGCCGTGTACGTGCGCGCCAACACGCCTGTGCCCTTGTGGCCCGACACCGCGTACGCCGGCGACGCGCTGCCCGACCCGTTGACCTGGCTGGTGTGCGTCGCGCTGGACTCCGCGGACGGCGCGGGCGAGTACTACGCCGACGCTGGCGAGGGATTTGCGTTTCTGGATGGCGACTTTGTCCGCACGCGCGCCGTGTGCCGGGTCAACTCCGACAGCGTGGACCTGGAGCTCTCTGACCAAGGCGACGGGACGCAGCGACATGCGCGCGTCCACTTCGACATTCGGGGGGTGGCCCGTCCAACCGAGGTTCTGCTCGACGGTGCGCCGACCGACGACTGGGAGCACTCCGCCGACTGGCTGCTGGTTCGCCTCGACGGGCGGAGGCGAGTGCATCGGGTCCACGTCGCGGCGGCACCTACGATGACGGCTGTATGAGCTCGAACGCACCCAGCGGCAGCCAGTGGGAGATTCGCTTTGGCTCGCAGCAGGTCGTCGTGGTCGAAGTGGGCGGCGGCCTGCGGGACTACACCGTCGACGGTCGGCACGTCCTGGACGGCTTCCCCGCCGACCGCATGGCTGACGGTGGCCGCGGCCAGCCACTGCTGCCCTGGCCCAACCGACTCGCCGACGGCCAGTACACCTTCAACGGTCAGCAGTTGCAGGTGCCGATCGACGAAGTGGGACGCAACAACGCGATGCACGGTCTGACACGCTGGCTCAACTGGCACGTGCTGGCCCAGTCGTCCAACTCGGTGCGTGTCGGCCATGTGCTACGTCCGCGTTCGGGGTACCCCTTTACGCTGGCGCTGGAGATCGACTACACGCTAGACGACGACGGTCTCACCGTGCGCACTCGCGCGCACAACGAGGGCACAACGCCGCTGCCGTTTGGGGCCGCGCAGCATCCCTACTTCAGCGTGGGCACGCCGCTGGTCGATGGCGTGGAGCTGCAGGTCCCGGCGCGTGAGTGCCTCGTCTTCGACGACCAGCGCCGTCTGCCCACGGGATCCACTCGGCCGGTGGCCGCCAGCCCGATCGACTTCAGCTCGCCGCGGTTGATTGGCGCGACGGTCCTCGACGACTGTTTCTGCGACCTGATTCGTGAGGCCGACGGTCGGGCGCGTGTGAAGCTGTGCGATCCGGCGACGGGGCGCCGGCTGAGCGTGTGGCTGGGCGAGCGCTACCACTACGTGCAGGTCTTCACGGGCGACACGCTCGCGCCCGAGCGCCGCCGTCAGGGTCTGGCGATCGAGCCAATGACCTGTCCGCCGAACGCGTTTCGGACCGGGACGGACCTGATCGTGCTGGATCCTGAGGAATCGGTCGAGCTCGAGTGGGGCGTCACGCCAGCTTGAGGGCGTTGACAATCTTTTAACCGGTGGCCAATCGCGCACCAAGTCTGCCCGCGTACCGTCTGTAGACAAGACGTTTATGCCCAGTCATCGCATGCCTCGCGGTCTCGTGGCGCTCAGCGCGTCGGCGGTCGCCGCGATTTATATGGCGGGTTATCTGCGGACGCAGGCCGCCGATGCGGCGATGGCCGCGGCGGTCCCGCCGAGCGCGGTGGTGGCGCAGAGCACGCCGAGCGTCACGGCGCCGCAGCCGGTTGTACAGCGCCAGAACCCCGGGTCTTCGCGCTCTGGCAACCCGACGGCTCCGAACCCTTCAGGGACGACGGCGCAAGCCTCGACTGTTCCAGCGAGCTCCAGCGGCGCTGCAACGGCCCAGGCCACCTATAAAGATGGAACCTACACGGGCCAGGGCACCAGTCGCCGTGGCGACGTGTGGGTCAGCGTCCAGGTGCAGGGCGGACGTATCGCCAACGTATCCATCACGCGC
>JAFAWJ010000097.1 GCA_019242065.1 Chloroflexota bacterium | reverse complement strand
GGTCGTTGCCGGCCTGGATGGCGGCCCACTTCTGGTCGAAGTCCGCGAAGGGAATCATGTCGATGTTCAACTTCGCGTTCATCGCCTTGTTGATGGCCTGCCACTGGGCGTTCTGGTCCATGGGCGGCATCGGCGGGTTGTTGGACTCCAGGCTGACGGTGACGTCGCCGCCGGTGCCAGGCGGGTCGGCGACGGACTGGAACAACTGCTTGGGGTAGCTGGTCCAGCCGGGGCTGACCAGGCCGTCGGCGCTGCCGGGCAGCTCGGGTGCGGCACCCGTGGTGGGAGCGTAGGTGGGCAGTTTGGCGCCAGCGGCGGGCTTGGGCTGCGCGGCGGCAGGGGCGGTGGTGGGCGCGGAACCCGCGGAGGTCGAGGTGGTTGGGCTGCTGCCTGGCGCGGGCGCGGCGCACGCCGCCAGGAGGGGCAGGCCGACGATGGCGAGCAGCCCCGCCTGTCGCAAGAAGACGCGTCGTGTGTTCAAAGTCCCTCCCGCTCACGCGCCATTCGCGGCGCTGGGCCACTGAGTTTTTGATAGAGGCCCGTCCGCAGGTCGACCAGCCGCCCCGATTCTATGGCGCGCCGCGGAGGAGCTCTGCAAAGCACGCTCCCTGTTCGCGCCTAGGGAAGGTGGTGTGCAGTTGCGACGCTCGCCGCCGAACGCCGTCCGCGGGTCAACTCATCCGCCTGGCGTGGCGTAGACAACCGTTCGATCTCACGGCGCGCGACGGCGGAAGCTGTGCAACAGCACGCTCTTGTTCGCAGGGATAAAGGTCGAGCGCAATCGCTCGCTGATCGCCGCGGGCAGCGGCGGGGCCAGGATCGACCGCACGTTGTCATCCAGGTGCCGCGGGTTGGCCGTGCCCGTCAGCACCGTCGAAACAGCCGACGACTCGACCGCAAAGCGATACGCCGCGTCCGCCAGCGACTCGACGCCCGGCACCAGGACCCAATCCAGCGGCCCGTCGTCGGGCACCGCGTCTTCGGGCAGCGCGCCCGCGGCTTTCCACTGACGAATCGTCTCCCGCAATAGCTCCGGGTTGACAATAATCGTCCGCACCGCGCACATCACGATCACGCCGACGTTCTTTTCCTGCGCGAGCGGCAGAACGGTCCGCAAGCCGCCGGGCGAGATCAGGTTGTGGCCGATCATGACGACGTCGAACACGTCCTCCTTCAGCGCGCGCTCCAGAGCCTCATGCGGGTCGTCGGTCTCATAGCGCTCGGTGGCGCCGATGAAGCGCGTCAAGCCGTCGCGCTGCGCCTGTTGCAGCTCGGGCATGAAGCGCTCGAGCATCAGGTCGTACTCCTCGGGCGCCAGCCCGTGGAACGAAATGACGTCCACGTGGTCGGTCCGCAACCTGCGTAGGCTGGCCTCGAGTGACGCTCGCGCGGCCCCGCGCTCGCCGTTGCGCATGCTGAACTTGGTGTTGATCACGTAGCTGTCGCGCGGGACCCCGACCAGCGCCTCGCCCAGGAGCGACTCGCTGTCGCCATAGGCCGGTGCCGTGTCGAAGAAGTTGATACCAAGGTCGAGCGCATGGCGCACCAGCTTGTGGCTCTCAGTCGGATCGGCGGCGTGCCGCTGGCCGAGGCGATTGGCGCCTCCGGAGCCGAGTCCGAGAATCGAGACGCTGAGGTTGGTGCGACCGAGTTGGCGATACTCCACCTCAAAACAGTAGCCGGGTGGGGTGGCACAATGCCGGACATGACCGTCTGCCTTTCGACTAACGGCGTGAACGTCCATCGGGCCGATGCCGCACCCACCCGACTGCTGGTGGCGACCGCGGGCGGTCTGTCGATCCTCGAGCGCGAGCGGCCGGGCGCGGCCTGGCACGTCGTCTCGACGGTGCTGGATGGGCTGCACCCGAGTGCGCTGCTGATCGAGCCCACGCGCAAGACCGTCTTCGCCGGTATCCACAACGGCGGACTGTATGTCAGCGCCGACGACGGCGAGACGTGGGAACGCCGCACCAACGGACTGACAATCGAGCACGTCTTTTCCCTGCGCGCCGCTGGCGACGCGGTGCTGGCCGGCACGGAGCCGGTGTCGCTGTTCAAAAGTACGGACGACGGACACAGCTGGCAGGAATTGCCGGCCATCCACCAGGTCCCGAACATGGACAGGTGGACCTTCCCGGGCCCGCCGCACATTGCGCACACCAAAAGCCTGGCCATCGATCCGCGCGATCCGGACGTCATGTACGTTGGCATCGAACAGGGCGCCTTGCTGAACACCACGGACGGTGGGCGGTCCTGGCGGGAGATCGACTCCTACTACACCCCCGACGACATGTGGTACCGCGACATCCACCAGGTGGTCCTGCGCCCCTCGCATCCCGACGAGATCTACATGAACACCGGCATCGGCTTCTATCACAGTCCGGATCGAGGCGTGAGCTGGGACCACCGCTTCGGGCCGGAGTCGCGCATCGGCTATCCGGACCAGCTGGTGTTTTCTCCGCTCGACGACAACGTGGTGTTCATCACGGGCGCGCACCGCGATCCCACGACGTGGCGAAAGTCGGGTCTGGCGGACGCGATTGTCCTCAAGAGTGAGGATGCCGGACGCTCTTGGCGCGAAGCCGGCGCGGGATTGCCGTCGCCGATGCGCCACAACATCGAGGCGATGTCGGTGGCCGGCTATCCAGGCGGCTACGTGCTGTTCATCGGCGACACAGGCGGCAACGTGTACTCCAGCGAGGACGAAGGCCGCAGCTGGTCGCTGGTGGCGTCGGAGTTGGCGCCAATCTCGAAGGGTGGCCACTACCGCGCGTTCCAGACCGCGGCGGCATGATCGCGGTGCTGCCTGAGATTCTGCCAGTTCACGTGACCGGGGGCGACGGCGAAAACCCTCGTCAACGTTCGTGGATCGGTGGTAAGCCGTGAAGCGGAGTACCGAACGGATTCTCACCACCCATTGTGGCAGTCTTCCGCGTCCGGAGCGCCTGGTGGAGCTGCTCGCCGCACGCGACTCCGACCAACCGGTGAACGCCACCGAGCTGGCCGACACCATCCGCATGTGCGTCGAGGCCAGCGTCAAACGCCAGGTCGCGATCGGCCTGGACGTGGTCGGGGACGGGGAACAGAGCAAGTCCAGCTTCTCCAGTTATGTTGCCCAGCGTCTCGGCGGCCTGACCCCGCTCCACACCGCGTCCGGCTTCCGGGGCGAAACGCGCGACACACTCCAGTTCGCCGATGTCTACGCCGAGCAGAAGGTCATGTACGCCGCACGACCGTCCAACCAGCGACGACCGGGCGGCACCGGCGGCGTGCGCCTCGCCTACGCGTGCACCGGACCCATCACGTACATCGGCCAGGACCGCGTCGCCGAAGACATCAACAACCTGCGCGCGGCGCTCCAGGGCGTACAGTCCGAAGAGGCATTCATGACCGCGCTGTCGCCCTCCAACGTGGCGCTCTACCACCGCAACGAGTTTTATTCGTCGGAAGAGGAGTACCTGGTTGCTATCGCCGACGCCATGCACGTGGAGTACCAGGCGATCGTCGACGCGGGCTTCATTCTGGTCATCGACGACCCGCGTCTGGCCACCCACTACGACCGGCATCCGGACATCAGCCTCGAGGAGTGCCGCGGGTTTATCGCACAGTGCGTCGAGATCATCAATCACGCGCTGCGCGGCATTTCTGAAGATCGCGTGCGCTTTCACACCTGCTACAGCACCAACGTCGCGCCGCGCGTGCACGACCTGGAGTTGCGGCATTTTGTGGACCTGATGCTCAACATCCGCGCGCAGGCGTACTCGTTCGAAGCCTCCAACCCCCGCCACGAACACGAGTGGCAGGTCTGGGAAACCGTCAGGCTGCCGCCCGACAAACTCCTGGTGCCGGGGGTGGTCTCGCATTGCATCACGCTGGTGGAGCACCCGGACCTGGTGGCGCAACGCATCGCCCGCTACGCGAGTGTGGTCGGCCGCGAGCGGGTTGTCGCCTCCAACGACTGCGGCTTCGCCACGGCCGGGGCAGGTGACGAGGTGCACCCCGACGTCGCCTGGGCGAAGCTCGAGGCACTCACCGAAGGAGCCCGCCGCGCATCGGCTTTGGTTTAAGTTGGAGGGA
>JAFAWJ010001185.1 GCA_019242065.1 Chloroflexota bacterium | reverse complement strand
CGACGGTCGAGCACCTGTCGATCGGCCACGCGCTGCAGCACGTGGACGTCCTGTATGGCATCGGCGTCCGCCTGGCGGGCCTGACCTATACGCGCAAGAGCTTCATCGGCGATGGCCAGTACGAGCGTACGGACTGCGGCCTGAGCGAGTTCGGCCAGAGCGTCGTGCGGCGCATGAACGACCTCGGCATGGCCATCGACCTGTCGCACGCCGGCTCACGAACGGCGCTCGAGGCGATCGCCCTCTCCGAGGTTCCGGTCGTCTTCAGTCACAACGCGGCCAAAGCCGTGTGGCCGACGCGTCGGGCGCGCTCCGACGAAGACCTGCTGGCCTGCGCGGCGAAAGGTGGCCTGTGCTGCGTCACCGCGGTGCCCAACTCGCTCAGCGACGATCCGCACCAGGACATCAACTGCGTGCTGGACCACTATGACTACTTCGTCAAGCTGGTGGGCATCGACCACGTCGCCATCGGCACCGATACGCAGGTCGGCGACCATGTGGGTTTCCACCGCGTGCTGCTGGGCCGCGACGCGCCCGATCAATTGCCGGCGGCGTACCTGGACGGCCTGGAGTCGCCGGCCGACGGCTCAAACATCATTCGGGGCCTGATCGCGCGCGGCTACGAGGACGATGCCATTCGCAAGATCGCGGGCCAGAATGCACTGGACTTTCTGCGGCGGACCGTAAGTTAGGTGGTGCTGTACGGCAAGTGAAACCGCCCGGCACCGGAGCCGCCGTCCACGGTCATGACGCTGCCTGTCATGAACTTCGCCTCATCCGAGCACACAAACGCCACCGCCGCCGCGATATCCGCCGGCTCGCCGAAATGCCCGAGCGGAATATCGTGCACGATCTGATCCCGATACGGCACCGACACCCCCGGCCGCAGTCCAACCTCGATAAATCCCGGCGACACCACGTTGACGTTGATCGCGTACTCCGCTAACTCCAGCGCCAGCGTTTGAGCCAGGAGCACCAGCCCCGCCTTCGACGCACAGTAGTGCGCCGCCCCCCGCCGCGCCGAGCGATACGCGCCGCTGGTAATCGCGCACAGCTTGCCGCCGCGTCCCTGCGCAATCATCGCCCGCGCCGCCGCGCGCAAAAAGAGAAACGCACCTTTCAAATTGGTGTCCAGGACGTTGTCCCATTCGTCCTCGCGCATATCCACCACCGCCGTGTTCGGATACACCGCCGCGTTGTTGACCGCGACGTCGACCCCGCCGTGCGCCCGCGCCGCCTGGTCGATGGCCGCGTCGACGGCGGCGGCCGAGCGCACGTCCGTCGGAATGCCAAGCACCTGGCCGCCAGTCGCCGCCAGCTCGGCGCTGGTGCGCGCGAGCTTGTCCGCGTCAGAGTCGAGCAGGGCGACGCGCTCGCCCAATTGTGCGAACCGAGAGGCAATACCGCGGCCGATCCCGTCGGCCGCGCCGGTGACGACGACGCTGCGAGGCATGCGAGCCATGGTAGTGTTGCCGCGATGCGGTATACGGTCTTTGGCGCGGGCGCGATCGGTGGCACCGTTGGCGCACACATGGTGCGCGGTGGTGAATCGGTGCTGTTCGTCGACAAAGACGTCGAGCACGTCACGGCCATGCAGTCCCGCGGACTGACCATCCGTGGCTTCTCCGAAACGTTCTCAGTGGCCGTTGACGCAACAACTCCGGACGATCTGCCCGACCACCTCGAAACGGTCCTGCTGGCCTGCAAAGCTCCGGCCACCGAAGGCGCCGTGGCTTCCTTCGCCGACCGGCTCGGATCTGACGGCTGCGTGGTGTCACTCCAGAACGGACTGAACGAGCTGGTCATCGCCCGTCACGTTGGCGAGCAGCGGACCGTCGGCGCCTTCGTGAATTTCTCGGCGGATTACCTGGAGCCCGGCGTGATTCATTTCGGAGGTCGCGGCACGTTCGTGATCGGTGAGCTCAACGGTGCGCTGACACCCCGTCTGGACGGACTCCGAGACGGATTGGCCCACTGGGGTGACGTCCGCCCGACGGACAATATCTGGGGCTATCTGTGGGGCAAGCAGGCCTACGGCGCCATGCTGTTCGCCACCGCGCTCACCAGTGACTCCATGGCGGATGCGATTGACCAGCACCGGCGGGTGATGGTGGACCTCGCGTGCGAAGTCTTGCGTGTTGCCGTCGCACTCCACACCACCCCGTTGGGTTTTGACGGATTTGAACCAGAGGCCATCGGGTCTCGTGAGACTTCGACAGTGAATGCGTCACTGGACCGGTTGATCGCGATTCGGCACACCGACCAGAAAACCCACAGTGGTGTGTGGCGCGACCTGGCAGTCCGCAAACGGCGCACGGAAGTCGATGCGCATTTCTTGCCCATCGTCGAGCGCGCCAAGCAGCTCGGACTGGAGGTCCCGCTGCTGAGGCGGATGATCGCGATGATCCACGACATTGAAGACGGTCGACGCGCCTTCAGCGGCGCGAACCTGGACGAGCTGGCCCGCGTCGGGCAGCCCGCGTAGGAGGTGGAAATGGAGTTTTTCGAGGTTGTCCACACGCAGCGATCCATCCGCAAATACAAACCGGATCCGGTTCCGGACGCGGCCATCTGGAAGATGATCGACGCGGCGATTCGGGCGCCGAGTGGCGGCAATACGCAGCCCTGGGCATTCATCGTCGTGCGCGACCTGAATAAACGCGAGGCCATCGCGCGCGCCGTCCGCGAGCGGATGGGTGATCCGACGCAGGGCCGCGCCGAGGCCGAGAAGATGGACCCCGTGCGGCGCCGCATGCGCCTGGCGTCGATCGCCTTTCGCGAGAACGTGACCTCCGCGCCGGTGCTGATCATTCCCTGTCTGGTGGCTCCGACGTCGCCGTCGGTGGATGCCAACAGCCTGTTCGCCGGATCCTCTATTTACGGGGCGGTCCAGAACCTGATGCTCGCCGCGCGGGCCGAAGGATTGGGCACGGTGCTGACGACGTTCAACATCCACATCGAGGACGTGATCCGCACGGAGTTTGGTTTGCCTGACGATGCCAAGCCGGTAGCTGTCATCCCGGTCGGGTATCCCGATGGCGAGCGCTTTGGTCCGACGACGCGCAAGCCCGTGGACACCGTCACCTACTGGGATAACTGGGGCACGACGCAGACGCAGACCTAGCAGGGGACCCTCTGGGGGAGACGTGTTGACACCGCGGAGGCCCGCTCTCGGTGCGCTCAGCCCATGGTTTTGGCGCCGTCCAGCGCCTCGCGGATGATATCGGCGTGGCCCGCGTGTTGCGACGTCTCGGCAATCAGATGCAGCAGCACGCGGCGGGCGGACCAGCGCGCGCCGCGCTCGAACCAGGGCGCCTCGGGC
>JAFAWJ010001172.1 GCA_019242065.1 Chloroflexota bacterium | reverse complement strand
GGTAACGCCCCAGCGCTCGCAAAATTCCTGGAGCTTACGATGATCGACCGATATCGGAAGTCTGGCCAGTGCACCGTCACCGAGCATTTCTGTCTCGTTATACAGCCAGGCGAGGAGGCGCCGCCTACCGGGCTGACCACGCTGCGGCGACGCCATGTCGATCGCCGCTACTGCCTACATACGAGATATCTCGTCTCAGCTTATGGCTTCATCTACTGCAGCAACACGCAGCGAAAGCATGCCGTCTCATGGCGAATATACGTGCTCAATTTGAGTTCAGATTAGGCTAGCGTAAGACTCGCGGAGACAATCTTATGTCGACTTTTAATCCGACGGTTGGCGGTTCGAGCCCGCCGGGGGGCACCCGATCCTGAACTCGACATCGCTATCGCCGAGGGACGGCCCCGCCCCACGCGCATCCATCGGCCGAGGGGGATACGCTGGACGCACTCAGCACGAAGCCAAGGAGCGAGCACGTGGCCAGGCGCACCAGGCAGAATCCCGAGTACGACTCGGAGCTCGAGACGATCGCGGCGGGGCGCCGTTTGATGGAGGAGTGGTCCGAGAACTATCTCGAGCGCCGCTCGGTCGCCGACCTGCTGCACTTTCCGATGGCCTCGTTCGGCGGAGGCCGGCCTGGTCGCTCGAATCTGAGCGTTTCCATTCGCCACCGACCGGATGGCGCTGGCGGCGGAACCGACCACCGTGATGCGGAGTGGGGCTACAGCCTGGTCGACAGCATCGACGTCGTCCAGCCCTCGTCCGTCAAGGGCCACAACATCAATACTTTCCGGCGCTTGCGTCCAGACGGCACCACGTACGGCGTAGGCATTTCGCGGTTGACGATCTTTACCCTGCGTGACGGCAAGTGGGCGTTTCAGATTGTCTCGTCGTGCGGCCTGCGCCCGCCCGAGCAGGTCTACGACGCCGCGGACGAGCGCATGCGCGCCGAGGTGCGCACCCTCATCCTGGCCATGGTGGACGCCTACAACCGTCGCGACCTGGAGCAGCTGCGCACCGTGTGCAATTACCCGCTCGTGCGACTGGATCGACTGGAGTGGTCGGAGCACGCGCAGCCCGCGGATCTGTCGATCGACTTCGATACGGTCCAGTCGCGCACCGGCTGGAGTTCAAGTGGCGTACGCTATCTTGACGTACGGATTCCACAGTCGGACGACAAAGTGGTCGCAACGCTGACCGTGGCTCGCTATGCAGCCGACGGACGCGAGTTGCCGCCCGAGGATTCGGTGTACCTGGTGACGCGCCAGGACAACCGGTGGGGTATTCAGGCGAGCTCCACCCGCTACGCCATCGGCGGGTTACTCTGACGGCATGAACCGAAGCACCGCACGGATCTTGACCACCCACGTCGGCAGCCTTGTCCGACCCGGACCGATTGCCGAAGTGCTGCGCGCCGAGTCGCTCGGCCAGACCATCGACGCTGGCGCCTTCGAGCGCTTGCTCGGTCCGGCAGTGGCCGACGTCGTGCGCAAGCAGGTGGAGGTCGGCGTCGACGTGCCGAGCGACGGGGAATTCGGCAAGACGATGTGGACGCAGTACGTTGCCGAGCGCCTCGGCGGCATCGAACGCCGCGATCTTCCGCCGAGTGCGGCGGCGGCAACCAATAGCAAGGACCGCCAGGACTTCGCCGACTTCTATGCGGTCTACAACCCGATCTCCGTCACGATGTGGCTGGACCCCGTCGTGCTCGAGCACCTCAACGGAGCTCCGCTGCAGTCGCCAGGCAGATGGATCTGCACCCAACCGATCACCTACAAGGGTCGGCCGGCGCTGCAGCGCGACATTGTCAACTTCAAGTCCGCCCTGCAAGCCGTCACAACCGAAGACGCATTTCTGCCACTGGCCGCGCCAGCGAGCGTCGAGGCGTCCGTCCCGAACGAGTATTACGCGTCCGACGAGGAATACGTCTACGCCCTGGCAGACGCGCTGCGTGAAGAGTACCTGCAGGTCGTCGAAGCCGGTTTGATCCTCCAGGTCGACGATGCGTTCATTCCCTACAATTACGA
>JAFAWJ010001161.1 GCA_019242065.1 Chloroflexota bacterium | reverse complement strand
CAGCCGGGATGCCGTGGAGCGCGGTCGCGGCGCGCACCCCGCGCACGATGGCTTCGGCGACGACCTCTGCCGCAGCCTGACCGAGGGCTACGGTATCGCCAGGTTGGAGCGGCTCGGCAGCCTCACCTTCAGGCGGGAGTGAGATGGCAAACAGGGTGTCGCCGTCGAACAGGGTGTGGGCGGGGCGTATGGCCAGCGCGAGGCCATCGTGCCCGAGCGTGGCGAGTCGATTGACGCCGGCCGAATCCAGCCGCGCATTGGTGGCCATGACGCCGATCGTGGTGTTCTCGCCAACCTGTGGGCCGCGGCTGGGTAGGTGTGAGCGTGGCTGCGCGACGGGTTGGCCGCCAGCTGGCTCGTAGACATCGCCCACGGCGTTGACGGCGACCAGGGCGCCCACCACCGTACCGTTCGAGAGTCGCCGTGCGGATGTGCCGATGCCGCCCTTGATCGCTCCGTCGGCGCCAGACGACTTGGCGACGGTCGCGCCCGTGCCCGCGCCGACGGTGCCCTCGGCGAAGTCCGTGTCGCTGGCGGCGAGGCAGGCCGCGTAGCCCGCCTCGGCGTCCGGTCGAACGTCAGCGCGGCCGAGGCCGAGGTCGAACAGGGCCGCCGCCGAGACGATTGGCACCACTCCTGAGCGCATCTGCACGCCCACCTCGCGTTCCTCGAGAAAGCGCATCACGCCCGTCGCGGCGCTCAGCCCAAACGCCGAACCGCCCGTCAGCAGGACGGCGTGGGCACGCCCGACCAGACTGCCCGGCCTGAGCAGATCGGTCTCGCGCGTGGCGGGCGCGGCACCGCGCACGTCGACACCCACCGCCACCGCGCCTTCGCACAGCACCACCGTGCAGCCGGTCCCTGCCTGGAGGTCGGTCCAGTGCCCCACTCGAATACCCGACACGGCCGTGATCGAGAGCCCCGCCATGTGTGCACGTGAGGCTAGCATCGGAGCCGTGCCGGCGCTGCGTGCGGTCTTCATCGGGGCGCTGAACATGGACCAGATCGTGCGCGTGGCGCACCTGCCTCGCGCGGGCGAGACGGTGCTGGGCGGCGACCTGCTGCGCGCACCGGGCGGCAAAGGCAGTAACCAGGCGGTCGCCGCGGCCCGTCTGGGGCTGTCGGTGACCATGGTCGGCCGCGTCGGGCGCGACGGGTCTGGTCGAGAGCTGAGCCGCGGGCTGCGTGAGGCGGGCGTCTCGACACGCGCGGTACACGGCAGCGCGCGGCCGTCGGGCACGGCGCTGATCTTCGTGGACGAGCGCGGCGAAAACACGATCGCCGTCTCACCCGGAGCCAACGCCGAGGTGCGGCCCGAGGACGTGCCGCGCCGCCCAGTCGAGACCGCCGACGTGGTCGTCGCCGCCGTGGAAGTGCCGCTGGCCTCAATTGAGAGAGCATTCGACCTCGCCCGTCAAGCTGGCGTGCGGACGGTGCTCAACGCGGCGCCCGCGCAGTCGCTGCCGCGCGCCATACTCGAGCTGACGGATGTGGTGATCTGCAACGAGACCGAACTGGCCACCCTCGTCGGCCGCGACATTCCGGCTGGGTCGGAAGTCTCGGCGGCGCAAGCGCTGCGTAGCTTTGCCGAACAGATCGTGGTGGTGACCCTGGGTGAGCGCGGCGCGCTGGCCGTCGCGGGCGATGCAGTGAGCGAGCAGCCCGCGTTCACGGTTCACGTTCTCGATTCGGTCGGTGCCGGCGACGCTTTCGTAGCCGGGTTCGTGGCGGGTCGCTGGTTCGACGTCGGCGTCGCCCCGGCGCTGCGCTGGGGGTGCGCCGCCGGCGGCCTGGCCGCGACACGACACGGCGCGCAGCCGTCCATGCCCCGGCTCGCCGAGCTCGAGCACCTGCTGCGCTCGGCTTAACCGGCGACCAGGCGCCACACCAGCGCGGCGAGCGCGGCCAGGCCAAAGAGCAGTCGCATATGCCGCAGGCCGTCGCGCGCGTCGGTGAACCAGCGCCGCTCGTCGTCGCTCATCGAGCTGCCTGAGACGGTCAAGCGAGCACCGAAGCTCGCATACCCCACGACCACGAACGCGAACCAGGCGGCCAGAAAGATGAACGCCGCGAGTCGACTCCACAGCTCACCCATCAGCACCGCGAGTACCGACATCACCACGAACACGAACTCGTAGAAGAAGATCACTTATGCGTTCGAAGCCTTACGTAGCAGACCGTCCTGCTCGGCCAGCGCCCGCAGATTGCGGAACGTGAACATGCCCGTGTCATGTCCGTTACGCCATGTCGGCTTGACCGCGTATCGTCCGACCAGCTCCAGGTCGACCATCTCGGTTTCGTCGGGCCTGAGCTCCGTCCGCGACTGCAGCTCACCTGCGAATTCGCCTTCACCTGAGCACGTCGCACACGGGCAGCGCCAGCGCAAGTACTCCCAGTCGTAATCGCTGCGCTGGCCGTCGGCCCAGACAAATCGCATGCGGCGGCCGCTAGTATCCAGCTCGATGTCGGTCGGCGTGGTCGAGCCGGGCATCTCGGTCATCGTGCTGAAGCCTACAATTTCGAGCCTCCCGTGTACCCAGCGGTCGAACTGCAGGATTCCGCACCCACCGAGCAGTCAACCCGCACGCTGACAGGCACGCCGAGCACGCCGCGGACCCGTTCTCGCGGTGAAGCATGGCTGTGGCTGGCGGCGCTGCTGGTGTTGATCAGTCTGTCGCTGGCCGACGGACTGCTGCGCAACATCGTCGCGTACGAGCGCGACACGACCGTCTTCTACTTCCCGTTGATGAGCTGGGTCGGCCAGCAGCTGCGCAGCGGGGTCTTTCCGTTGTGGACCCCGCAGTTCTTCGGCGGCTATCCGATCTTTGCCGACGGGGAGGTCGGCCTGGCCTATCCGCCCGTCCTGCTCGCACTCTTGAGCTTGCCACCCGAGCGGGCGTTCATCGCCCTGCGCGTGCTGCACCTGGGCCTGGCCGGCGCCGGCATGTTCTTTTTAGCGCGCACCTGGCGGCTGCCGTATGCGAGCGCAGTCCTGGCCGGCCTGGTGTTCACGCTGGGTAATTTCCTGCAGGCCCAGATCCACCACGAGAACATCGTGCGGACGGCGAGCTGGCTGCCGCTGATCCTGGCGTGCGTTGAAAAAGGGCTGCAGGCCAGTGCGGGGCCGTCGCGCGTGCGCTGGACGGCGCTGGCCGTCATCTGCCTGGGGATGGCGGGGCTGAGCCTGCATTCGCAGCTATTCGCGATGGAGCTGCTGGTGCTGGCCGCCTATGGCGCCTTCCGCTGGGCCGTCGGCCCGCTCGGCAGCTCGGCGACTGACGCGCTCGGGATAGCCAGTGGCTCTGTTGAGCCGTTCGGCGTGGCGAGTGGCCCGCACGGCTCACACGGGCCGGCGGGTAGCCCGCACGGCTCGGCGCCAGGCTCGCTTGGCGGCGGGCGCTGGGGCGGGGGGCGGCGGCCGTGGGTGGGGCGCTTGCTCACGGTGGCCGGCGTGTGCGTGCCCGTCGTGGTCCTGGGTCTCGGCCTCGCCGCCGTTCAGCTCATCCCACTGGTCGAGCTCGCCAGCTATTCCGCCCGCGGCAACGGCATTCCCTACGAGCAGGCGGCTGCCTACTCGGTCACCCGTCTTGGCCTCCTGCAGCTGATCTTCCCGTACTTCTTCCGCGGCCCCAGCGCCCTGCAGTGGGGCCTGTGGACCCACTGGGAGTCGTACATATACATCGGCCTGGTGCCCCTGGTGCTGGTCGTCGTCGCGTTGGCCTGCGTGCGCAGCCGCGAGGTCGTCGGCTGGGG
>JAFAWJ010001151.1 GCA_019242065.1 Chloroflexota bacterium | reverse complement strand
GCCATCCAGCGTTATTCCAGCGACACAGTTGGCGAGATCACCACCACCGTGGTGCCGATCCCCAACGAAGAGATGAAGGGGCGGATCATCGGTCGCGAGGGGCGCAACATTCGGGCGCTCGAAGCCGCGACGGGTGTCGACCTGATCATCGACGACACGCCGGATGCGGTCACGCTGTCGTGCTTCGATCCGGTGCGGCGTGAGATCGCGCGACTGGCGCTGACCAAGCTCGTGCAGGACGGGCGCATTCACCCGGCCCGCATCGAAGAGGTCGTGGCCAAGTCGAAGCAGGAGATCGAGCAGGAGATCAAGGAAGAAGGCGAGGCGGCGGCCTACGAGGCGGGCGTGCCCGGCTTGCATGCCGAAATCATCAAGGTGGTCGGTCGCCTCAAGTTTCGGACGTCGTACGGTCAGAATCAGCTGCAGCACGCCGTCGAGGCGGCGCACATCGCGGCCATGCTGGCATCCGAGGTCGGCGCCGACGTCAACGTCGTTCGCCGCGGCGCGTTTCTGCACGACATTGGCAAGGTCCTGACCCACGAGGTCGAAGGCCCGCACCACATCATCGGCGCGGACTTCATTCGGCGCTTTGGTGAGCAGAAGCTGGTCGTCCAGGCGGTGATGGGGCATCACGATCACGATCCAGAGCATCAGTCGATCGAGGACGTGCTGGTCCAGGCGGCCGACGCGGCCTCGGGGGCGCGGCCCGGCGCGCGGCGTGAAAGTGTCGAGAACTACGTTCGGCGACTCGAGGCGCTCGAAGAGGTCGCCAACTCGTTCGATGGCGTCGAAAAATCGTTCGCGATTCAAGCGGGTCGCGAGGTGCGCATCATCGTCCGGCCCGAACAGGTTGACGATCTGGCGGCGATGCGGCTGGCGCGCGACATCGTCAAAAAGATCGAGGAGACGCTGCAGTACCCCGGCCAGGTAAAGGTCACCGTCGTGCGTGAGACGCGCGCGGTCGACTACGCGCGTTGAGCCTCGATCTTCACCTGCACAGCACCGTTTCGGACGGCAGGCTGCCGCCGTCCGAGCTGGTGCGCTTTGCGCATGCGCAGGGCGTGACGACGATGGCGCTGTCGGACCATGACGCCACCGACGGTGTCGACGCGGCGCAGCAGGTGGCCAATCCGCTGGGCATGCGGGTCATTCCGGCGATTGAGCTGAGCACGGATCTGCCGGGGGCGTCCATTCACGTCCTCGGACTGTTCCTGGATCACCATGACGCTGCCCTGCAAGTGACGTTGCGCGGGTTTCGCGACGCGCGGCTGGAACGCGCGGAGCAGATGGTCAACGCGCTGAATGGTCTGGGCGTGCCGATCAGCCTCGAGCGCGTGTTCGAGATCGCCGGTGAAGGCAGCGTCGGGCGGCCGCACGTGGCGCAGGCACTGCTGGAGGCGGGGCATATTCAGACGATCGACGAGGCGTTTGAGCGCTTCATCGGGCATGGTGGGCCGGCGTACTTCGAGGGTTTTCGGCTGGAGCCAGCTGAGGGCATTCGGCTGATTCATTCGGTGGGCGGGCTGGCGTCGTGGGCGCATCCGAATGAGCTGGATGGCAAGGACTGGCGCGGCTACTTATCCGCGGTGGTCGAGGCGGGCGTGGACGGGCTGGAGGTGTACTACTCGAAGTCTGGGGAGTATCCCGCGGGGACGACCGAGGCGTTGCTGGATGCCTGCTCTCGGTTTGATCTGGTGCCAACGGTGGGCAGCGACTTCCACGGGTTTGGGACGATGCTGGCGCCGCCAGGCTCCGTCCCCTCGCCGCCCGATCTGCTGGAGCGGCTCGAAGAGCGAGTCGCCCACATTAGAGACAAGGACTAGCGGCGGGAGAAGGAGCTTTCGGTTTCGCGGCCGCGGCGGCGGGTGACGGCTACGGTCAGGGCGGCCAGCACGACGAAGATGACCGCGGCCATGCCAATCAGGGCGTAGAGCTTGTCAATGCTCGGCGCCTCCGGCGGCGTGTGCAGACTCAACCCGACAATGCCGAGGATCGCCGAGACCACGTACAGCGCCAGCACCGTCTGACCCGTCGTCATCCCCAGATCGTGCAGCTTCATGGGCAGATGCTCGCGGTCGCCGCCGACCGTCGGCCGCGCGCCGCGCGTCAGCCTGCGGAAGATGACCCACGCCGCGTCAAGAATCGGCACGCCCAGTACCAGTACGGCGGTGCCCAACTTGGCGCCCCCCAAGATGCCGCTGCCGGCCAGCCCGAACCCGAGCAGCAGCGACCCCGCGCTGCCCATGAAGATCGTCGCCGGCGGACGGTTGCGCCCCAGGAAGCCGAGGCACACGCCGGCCAGCACCAGCGGAAACAGCGCGATCGAATACTCGGTGAACAAAAAGGCGCGGGCAAACAGCACCATCGCGCCGGCAAAGGCCAGGCCGCCGGCCAGGCCATCCATGTTGTCGACCCAGTTGATGGCGTTCATCATGCCGACGAACCACAGGATGCTGAGTGGCACGTCCAGCCAGACGGGCAGGTCGATGGGATCGCCAAAGGGCTGCGCCACGCTGCTGACCCGCAAGCCGAAGGCAACCGGTATGGAGGCGATCAGCAGTTGCCCGATCAGCTGCGGCAGCGGGCCGAGTCGCCGCCGGTCGTCAAGGATGGCCAGCGGCACGATACACACCGTGCCAATGACCAGTCCCAGCATGCGCAGGTCGTCGGCGGGAATCCAGCCGGGTCCGGTATCCGGATCGACCAGGAACAGCGGGCGGAGCACGTAGCCCAGCAGTAAGGCGACCCACAGTCCGACGAGCATCGCGTAGCCGCCGGTGCGCGGCACGCTGCGACGCTGCACTTCACCCGGGCGCGGCACGTCCACCACGCCGAGGCGCCGCCCCCAGCGTTCGGCCACCAGGGCCAGGACGAAGGTGGTCCCCGCCGCCGCGGCAAAGGCCAGTAACAGCCAGGGAACTGGATTCATTGCAGTGCGCTCGCGGCGTCCAGACAGGTGCGGATGAGCGCTGCGCGATCGCCACGCGTCACCAGTTCGGAGAGGTGTTCGACCGTCGCCTGGATGCTCGCCAGGGCCGACGCCGGCCGCTGGGTGCGCACCAAACGCAGACCAGGTGCGGGCGCCTCGGCAGCGAACGACTCGTTGGGCGACAGCAACACTTCGTCCAGTCGCTCGCCGGGTCGGATGCCGGTGCACGTCAGCGGGTAGGGCACGTGCTCGGGACGATACCAGCCAGCCAGTCGCGTCGCGGTGTCGAGGATCGGCACCGGTGCCCCGCAGTCCGGCATGACGATCTCGCCTGGTGCGACGCAGTGGGTCGCCGCCAGCGCGCACCACATCGCCTCATTCATGCTCATCCAGTAGCGCGTCATGCGCCGGTCGGTGATGCTGAGCGGCCGCTCGGCGAGGATCTGCTGGGTGAACGTTTCGATGACGCTGCCGCGCGTGCCGATGATGTTGACGTAGCGGACGATCGCCCACTGCCGCCGGGCGCTCACGGCCTGCACCAGCGCTTCGGCCAGGCGCTTGGTGGCGCCGTACACGCTTGGCGGCAGGACGCTTTTGTCACTGGAGGGATACACGAGCGCATGCGTGCCACTGCGCGCGGCAAGCGCCAGCAGCGAGTGCGTCGCCAGCACATTAGAGGCCACCGCGCCTTCAGGAAAACGCTCGCCGTACGGGACGTGCTTGGCGGCGGCCAGGTGGATCACGATCTCGGGCGCGTGCTCGTCGAAGACACGCCCGAGCCGGGCCGCGTCGCGGATGTCGACCAGCTCGAACCGCGTCCGCTGACTGGCACCCAGCGCACGCTCGAGGCTGAACAGCGAATGCTCGTGGTGGTCCAGCAGGATCAGGCGCTGGGGCTCGGCGGCCAGCAGCTGGTGACTGAGCGGCCAGCCGATGCTGCCCGCCGCGCCAGTGAGCAGCACGCGTCGGTCGCGAACCGCCGCGGCAGCCCGGGTGAGATCTCCGGTGCGTTCGGGTCGGCCGAGGAGCAGCTCCGCCGGCGGCGGCGTGGCCTGCGTCAAGCCAGCGCCATCCGCACACCTCGCAACGCCGCGCGCATATTGACGGCGTCGTCATTGTTCGTCTCGAGCGTTTCGGTCACGATGTGATGCACGTGCGAGTTCAGCCAGCGCATGACCGGGTCGAGGTCAAACTCGCCGTCGGCGTACGCCAGACCCTCACCCAGGAGGCCCGCGGCATTCGAGACCTGCGCGTTTTCCACCGCCGGCAGCACACTCATGAAGCCGATCAAGTCGTCGGGCTCCTCAGGCAGGCGGTCGAGGTAGCGGCGGAGTGCGCCGCTCCAGGCCAGCTTCGGGTCGACCGGCATCGTCCGCGCGTGCAGGTACAGGCCGGCGTGCGAGGTATCGACCAGGACCCGCAGACCGGGTAGCCATTCGACCAGGTAGCGGAAGTCGGCCGAAGCCATGCCAATCGGGGTAAAGGCGAAGTCGTTGCGGCGCATGCGCAAGACCGGCGGCATGTGCTCCACGGTGGGTACCGTACCGGCGGCCTGCATCAGCTCGACGAAGCCGCGCAAAAACGGCACGGTCCGGTCCAGCAGCTCGGCGCGCCACTCGACGGTCAATCGCTCCAGGTCGGTGCTCGGCGCGATGACGTGAATGTTGACGGCCTGCGCGCCGATCCGCTCCGCGATTTGCGCGATGCGCTCGAGGACCAGACGATCGGCGGCGCTCTCGCGCGTGACGTCGAAGTCATGGCCGTCGAGCGAGTCGACCGGGCCTTCGATCAGCCAGGCAAAGCCGGGTGGCGTGCTGGCGCCGGTCAGTCGATCGACGATTTCGTCCAGGGTGGGCTGGTCGGCCAGGTCGGCCGCGGCCAGGTAGAGCTCGATGCCGTCGGGCCAGACACCGTCCACCGGCCGCAGTCGGTCGGCGAGCTGGGCAGGCGTCGGGCGCGCCTTCAGGAGCAGTTTTGCCGCGTCCACTGGATGTACCGTTCCAATCCGTCCGCCAGCCGCACGCACGTCGAGAAGCCCAGGACTTCGCGGGCGTGTGAGGTGTCGGCGACGAGATCATTGCCTTCGGCTTCACGCAGACGGAGCTCGACCGGAGAGGTCGAGTCGGCCAGACGCACGATCGAGTCTGCCAGCTCGCCAAACGTGGTGCCCGCTCCGGTCGCGATGTTGAACACGTGATGACCGCCCTCGCGCTGGGCGTGCTCGACGGCGATCAGGATGCCGCGCGCCACGTCGCGTGCATCGGTGAAGTCCCGCCGTCCCGCCGACTGGACGACGAGCGGCCGTCCATCCAGGGCTGCGCGGACGAAAATCGAGACGACGCCGCTGCCGCCGTTGGCTTGCTGACCCGGTCCATACACGGAAAAAAAGCGCAAGACGCGGGTCGGCACGTCGAACTGCTCGCTCGCCATGCGACACCACACCTCGGCGACCCACTTGGCGTACCCGTATGGGCTGTCGGGCGCGGGTGGGTCAGCCTCGCGGCACGTGCCCGGCTTCAGCGGATACACGCGTTGGCTGGACGCCAGCACGAAGACCGCGCCAGCGGCGCGGGCCGCCTCGAGCGCATGCAACGCGCCGCCGGCATTCAGCTCGGCGTAGCCCGCTGGATCGTGCCGGGATTCCTCGACGTCGCCGCGGCCAGCCAGGTGCACGAGTGCCGCGCAGCCATCGGCGGCATGACACAGCGCCGCGCGATCTGAGCGCACGTCGCCCGCAACGTACTCGACGCCCGGCGCGGGCGAGCGCTGGAAGGTGCGGACGGCGTGGCCGTGCGCCTGGAGCAGCGCCAGCGTGTGGCGGCCAATCAACCCCGTCGCGCCGGTTACCAGTACCCGCATCAGGTGGTCGTCCGATTGTTGAAGAAGTCGAGAACGGCGGGCAGCCCCGTGGCGAGGGTGTGGCGCGGCTGTATCGACAGACGCGAGCGCACGTGGAAGGTGGCTTCGGTTGGGGTGCTGCCCTGGATGCGGGCCGGCTGGCCGCGCTGCCACATCACGTGCTCGACGATGTGCGCCAGCTCGCCAATGGTGACGACTTCCGGCGCGGCGTTGACGGCCAGCGACGAGTGCGTGGCGTTGAGGTCGGCGGCGGCCAGCAGCGCCTCGGCGGCGTCCTCAACGTGGATGAATGCCATGGGACGGTCGTCGAGCACGTTGAGCACCTCGCCCTGGGCGGCACGCTGACAGAACAGGTTGGGCACGGTCATGAATGCCGGGGCCGTCTTCATGATGGGCGACAGTCCGTAGGTCACCCCCAGGCGGACCGAGACGAACGGAAAGCCCAGCATACGCGCCAGTTGCTCGACATAGATTTTGCTGAGATGGGAGAGGTCGCCGACGCGTCCATAGGCGGTGTCCTCGTCGACG
>JAFAWJ010000074.1 GCA_019242065.1 Chloroflexota bacterium | reverse complement strand
GTGCCCGTTGTTGGCCGCCGCGGACACCTCGACCTGGCCGCTGCCGCCGGCCGGCGTGTACTTCGCCGCGTTGCTGAGCAGGTTGGTCAGGATCTGCTCGACACGCCGCCGATCGCCGAGGATCGGCGGCAGGCATTCGGGCACCTCGAGGTGCACTGTCGTGCCCCGCGCTTCGAACAGATTGCCGACCGACGCGAGCGCACCCCGAACCACGCTGGACGTGTCGAGGGGCTGCGTCTCGAGCTCAATGCGGCCGGCCTCCAACCGACTCAGATCCAGCAAATCACCCACCAGGCCGACCAGTCGCGCGCAGTTGCGCTCGATCGTGTCGAGAAAGCGCCGCTGCACACGGGAGAGCTTGCCGGTGTCGTCCTCGAGTACCAGCTCGAGCGCACCCTTGATGGCCGTGAGTGGCGTTTGCAGCTCGTGGGAGACGACCGTCAAGAATTCTGACTTGAGCCGCTCCACCTCCTGGTCGCGCGTGGTGTCGCGCAGGACGGTCACCGTGCCAAGTGTGGTGCCGACCTCGTCGCGCACTGGCGAGGAGTAGCTGCGAATGACGCGCTCGCTGGTCGGCATGAGCTCGTCGGTCAGCAGGCCGACCGGCGGCTGATCGTCGCCAGCCGGCAGGCTGAGCAGGCTGCGCGCCGCGGGATTGACCAGCGAGACGTGGTGCTGGGCGTCCGCCACGATCACGCCGTCGGTCAAACTATCGAAGACCGCCGAGAGGTGGTCGGCTTGCGCGCGGCTGGCGTCGAGCTGCTGTTCGACGCGTGCCATCTGGCGAGTACGTCCGGCAGTGCGGCGACCAAAGAGGGTGCCGACCACACCCGCGGCCAGGGCGCCCACGATGGCGGCGGCGTAGGTCAGCAGGCGCGCCTGACGCTGGGCGTCGTCGATGGGTGCGGCCGGCTCGGCGGCGAGCAGCGTGCCGATGACCTTGCCGTTACTGAGCGAGATGGGCCGCGAGGTGACGAAGTAAGCGTCGGGACCGACGCTGGTGCGCTTGAAGGTGTCGCCCGACTGGCCGATCAGACCCGGATCGGCGGTGTTGTCGGTGGCGAACGTCAGCGAGCGGCGCACGCCGCGTGAGGCCGAGACGATGCGGCCGTTCTGGACCAGGGCCAGCTCCTGCGACGTCAGGCGCGCCGCGGTGTTCAGCAACGTGTCGTCAACGTTCTCGGCGACGGCGACCGCGCCACCGCCCTCGGGCAAGGGCGCGGTGGATTCCAGGGCCAGCGGCGTGCGCTCCTGCCAGCCCGCGGCGAGCTTGCCCTGCAGGGCGGCTTTGACGTCGCCCTGGCCGGCGAACTGCAGGTTGGTGGCGGGATCGCTGGCCAGCGTGCGCCCAGCGGGGTCGACAACCGCGACCAGGCTGGTGTTGCGCAGCAGATTGGCGCGCGTGTCGGCGGCGGCTTTGACCAGGTCGTCAGGACTGTCCTGGGCCACCAGCGGGCCCAGATGGCTGGCGGTCAGCTCGGCGTTGTTGAGCGAGCGCAGGCGCTCCTGGTCGAAGAGGGCGGACGCGCTGTCGAGTCCGCTGGTGGTGCGGGCCTGGACGTCCTCGACGAGACGTGACTGGTAGCTGCGCACGATGAGCTCGGCGCCGACGAGGGCTGGCACGAGGACGCACAGTGCGCACAGGACGCCCACGCCAGGCCGACCGAACAGTTTCACGCGCCTCATACGAGCAGGTAGGCGACACCTTATACGCGGCCGCCTACGTGCTCTACAACGTTTGTAGGCTCTCGAGCGCTACCGGCTGGGCCGCGCCTGGTGAGATCCTGAGTTTCCAACCCTGGTCTGTAAGGACCCGTGGGTAAGATAACAGGGACCTTGGAGACGGTGACTCTCAGAGACAGTAACTCTTGAGGCCGGGGACTTCGCATACGAAAACGGCGCGTCCTCACATGGTTTCGAGTCCTACGTAGTTCTCCGCCAGCGTCGTCGCGGCGGCCTTCGACGTCGTCACATAGCGCAGCTGCGCGATCTGCAGCTTGTGCTGATAGCCACCCTCGTCGTCAGGGAACCGATGGAGCATCGACGTCATCCACCACGAGAAGTGCTCCGCCCGCCATACGCGCCGCAGGCAGGTGTCCGAGTAGCTGCGCAGCAACCCCTCGCTGCCCGACGCGTATCGCTCGCCAAACGCCTCCGCCAGGACTTTGACGTCCGCCAGCGCCAGGTTCATGCCCTTGGCCCCCGTCGGCGGCACGATATGCGCCGCGTCCCCCGCCAGAAACAAGCGTCCGTACTGCATGGGCTCCACCACGAAGCTGCGCATCGCGGTGACGCCCTTTTCCAGAATCGGACCTCCACTGAGCTCGAACCCCTGAGCCGTGGCAAAACGCAGCTCCAGCTCGTGCCAGATGCGCTCGTCCGGCCACTCATCCAGCGGCTCGTCCGGACGACACTGCAAATACAGGCGGCTGATCACCGGTGAGCGCATGCTGTGGAGCGCAAAACCGAGATCGTCGTGGTAACTGTAAATCAGCTCCTCGCTGGCTGGCTTCATCGAGGCCAGAATGCCCAGCCAGGCGAAGGGATATTCGCGGTCGTACATGCGCACGGCGGTGGCGGGCAGCGCGAGGCGGGAGATCCCCCAGAAACCGTCGCAGCCGGCGATGTAGTCGCACTCCAGCGTCTGTGGCGACCCCTCCTGCGTAAAGATGATGCGGGGCCGATCGGAGTCGACGCCGTCGATGGCGGTGGCGTCGGCGTCGAAGAGGATCTCGCCGCCGGCCGACAGACGCAAGCGGATCAGGTCCTTGACCACCTCTTGCTGGCCGTAGACGGTGATGGATCGACCACCGCTCAGCTCGGTGAGCGGAATGCGGTGGCCCTGGCCTTCAAAGCGCAGCTCGATGCCGTGGTGGGTCAGGCCTTCACGCAGGAGTCGCTCGCCGGCGTCGGTCTGGACCAGCAGATCGACAGAGCCCTGTTCGAGGACACCGGCCCGCACCCG
Source organism: Chloroflexota bacterium (assembly GCA_019242065.1). The sequence continues at coordinate 168 of JAFAWJ010000074.1, read as the reverse complement.
CTTCTCGACGTAGTCGCGGCTGCGGGATTCGAGGACGACGGACTCGATGCCCGACCGAGCAAGAAGATGAGCCAGCATGAGCCCCGCCGGCCCAGCGCCGATGATCCCAACCTGCGTGCGCATAGCCCAGACCTTATCGCGACTGGGGCATCACCACGCTCACGCGCC
>JAFAWJ010000982.1 GCA_019242065.1 Chloroflexota bacterium | reverse complement strand
CGAGGCGGCCCGCCGTCATGGCGTTGGCAAGGTGGTGTTTGCCTCGACGAACCACGTCATGGGCTTCTACGCGCTGGAGCAGAAATTTCCCGTCGACACGCGCAGCCCGATCCGGCCCGACAGCCTGTACGGCGTCAGCAAGGCCTTCGGCGAAGCCCTGGCGCGCTACTACTCGGATACGTTTGGGATGTCGATGATCTGCCTGCGTATCGGGTGGTTCACGCCCGAAACTCCGGCGAATGCCGCGCTAAACGGACTGTGGATCAGCGCGCGCGACCTGGCGCAGATTGTCGTGCAATGTCTGGAGACGCCGCGCGCATTCGGCATTTACAACGCGACCTCCGCCAATCCCCAGCACGAGTGGGACCTGCAGAGCTCACGCCAGGACCTGGGCTTTGCGCCGGTGGACGACGTGACGCAAGTCGCCCGGCCCGGTGACGGCAATCAGTACGTCGATCCCCAAGCCGGAATTCTTCGAGCCCAATCCGGGTAATTCTCGGATCTAACTGGTTGTGCTGACCGCGAGCGGCTGCTCCGCATTCAGCAGCGGCAGCAGTTGCTCCGCGAATTGCCGCTGGTGCTCCACACTCGGAAAACTCACCCGCAAGTAGTTCACGCCCCAGCTTTCAATCTCCGCGATCCGCGCCCGGCACGCCTCAGGCGTACCCAGAATTGCATTCTGCAGATACGCTTCCAGCGACGCCGCCGGCCCCGCCCGTCCGGATTCGAACACGCGCGTCGCATCCTCCACCGCCGCGCCATGCTCGGCGGCCACGAACACCGTGGCATTCCGGGTCACCGTCATTGGCCGCCGTGGCCACTCCGGCGCCTGGAGAATGTCCGACAGCGTCTCCCGCGTCCCGCCGCGCAGCATGACCCAGCCATCGGCAAGCTCGCGCACCAGTCCCAGCGTCGCCGGTGAGTCGCCACCAATCCAGATAGGTGGATGCGGGCGTTGAAACGGAGCCGGGTTGAATGGCAGGTCGTGGACCTGGACGTACTGCCCCTCGAACGTGGTCACTTCAGGAGCAGGATGCGTCCAGAGCTGCTTGAACAGGAGTGCAATTTCTCGTTCGCGGGCAACCCGCTCGTCATGATCCGCGACGAACGGAATGTCATATGCGCGGCACTCGTCCTCGAACCAGCCGGCGCCGATCGAACAGATCACGCGCCCGTGGGTAATCTGGTCCAGGGTCGTCAGCATCTTGGCCAGTACGGCCGGACGACGAAAGCTGAGGTTGAGCGTCGCAAACGCGAGTCGCACGTGGCGGGTGACGGCGCCAACCGCGGTCATCAGCGTGAGCGTTTCCAGCGGTTCGCTCGGGGCGTGTTCCATCCCGGGCCGAAAGGCCATCAGGTGGTCGAACAGCCAGACCGAGTCAAACCCCTGCGCATCGGCCAGCCGGGCTTCGTCGAGCACTGCGTCCGCGCCGCGCTCCTGGTGAAGCTGCATTCCAATTTTCACGGGTTTGAGCATGCTACGCCACGAAGCCCCAGTCGACCCAGTAGACGAACAGCACAATCTGGAACTGGGCACTGATCAGCAGCCAGGCACCAGCCACACGCCGAGGGCAATAAACCACGGAATAAGCACCGTGTACACCACGTACGTCAAGGCGCAGTCGATAGCCGACGAGCAGCACGCCGAGCACGGCGAAGCCCAGCAGGCAGACAAGGTTCAGGGTTTCGCTGGGATCGCCACCAGCCCAAGGGCCGGCACTGCGGCCGCCGGCAGAGTGGTCACGTAGCGCCGCGGACAGCCGCTGGCGGATCACCTCGTAGGCCAGCGGCAGCACCAGGACCACGCCGCCACTGTTCCCACCACCTGAGGCCACGACGCCTCACCCACCCGGCGGCTCGGTGGTGATGCTGAACGACACCATCGCCGCGACCTGGTCCCCGTTCACTGCCGAATGCGCCACCACATACAGGTTGTGCGAGCCACTCGGAAAATCGCCGGGATGAATCTGCAACCGAAAGTTACTGTTGGCGAACTGCGTGCCAAACGTCGCCGCGCTGGCGTCGCTGAACCGGAGCTGCGCGTCGTCGAGCTCGCGCCCGCCAGGTGGCCACCAGGCTCGTCCAGCCGTCGACAGCCAGGAACGGGACAACCAGGCCGAGCGCCACTAGCGTCGACAGGGCAAATCGGCGCAGACCACGGACAGCGCGTCATCGGGGTCTGAACACGTCGGGTGTGCGGCCTCCAGCGTGCAGGTTGGGACCAGTCACACACCCCGCACGCCCCGCGCTAGCCGCTACTCGGCGGGTGAGTCAAACGTCCAAACGCCCACGCGACCATGCGCGGGAACTCGTTTCGCCACAGCGCCCCGCCGTGTGAGCCGACCCGCCCGCGCATCACCACATCCGCACCGGCATCGTGCAGTGCCGTGGCCCAGCGGTTCGCGTTGTCGAGAAAAAACGGCTCCAGCGTGCCGGCGACCAGATACACGCGCGGCATCGGACCTTGCATCGCTCCATTTGGTCTGTATCCAGCGCCCGGCGACGCCGCGAACACCACACCATAGATATCCGGATGCCGAAGCCCCAGCGCGAGCGCCAGCTCTCCACCCGCCGAGACACCCAAGACCGCCGTACGCGCCGCCGGCAGCCCGACCCCGAACCGCGCGTGCACCCACCGGCGGACCTCTTCGACGAAGAATGCCTCATGTGCCGCGAACCGCTCTGCGTCAAAGACCGGAGAATACTCGTGCAGCCGCGCCATCTCGTCTGCCAGCCCATGCACGCCGACAACCATCGTGGGCGGGACCTCGGCCGCCTCGAGCGACCGGCCCCACCGCGCGAGCCGCTGACCGTCACCGGCAAAGACGATGGCCTCCGGCGGATCTGGTGGGACGTACACGGTGACCTGCCGGCCACCGTCGTAGTCGAATCTCTCCATAACGAGTGTTCCTGCGCCCGCCTGGTCGTCCATGCCCTCGCACCTCGCCGATCTGGACTATAAGCCGCGTTTCTGTTCACATCTGCCAATCGGCATGCAGCACAGCACCAACCGCGTCCTCACCACTCACGTGGGCAGCCTGCCACGCCCGGATGATCTGCTGGCGCTCAATAGCGCCATTTATGGCGAGCGCGACTACGATCGCGCCGCCTACCAGCGCTCGATGACCGACGCCGTCGCCGCGATCGTCCGCAAGCAAGCCGAGATCGGCATCGACGTCGTCAACGACGGCGAGTTTGGTAAAGCCAGCCGCGGCGCAACCGATTACGGACCCTGGGTGAGTTACGCCTGGCGGCGACTGAGCGGTTGGGAATTTGGCGCGCCCGGGCTGATGCCGAGCCTGGCGCGACGACGCGACTGGCAACGCTTCGCCGGCTTTTACGCGGAGCTGAACCAACCGTCACTCACGTCCAGTAATCCATCCTCCGGTCGGCCGCAGGTCTTTACCGGCCCGGTCGTGTACCAGGGCCAGGCAGCGCTGCAGACGGACATCGCCAACTTCACAGCCGCCCTGGCGGGTGTCAAGGTCGCGGACGGCTTCATGACCTCCGTCGCGCCAGGCAGCTTCGGACGCGGCCAGAATACCTACTACACCTCCGACGAGGAGTTCCTGTACGCGCTGGCAGATGCGCTGAAAACCGAGTATCGGGCGATCGTCGATGCCGGCTTCGTGCTCCAACTGGATGACCCCGGATTGTCCGACGGCTGGGACTCGATCAACCCGCCGCTGAGCGTCGAGGAGTATCAGCAGTTCGCGTCGCTGCGCATCGAGGCCGTCAACTATGCGCTGCAGGGGATTCCGGAGGATCGCGTCCGCTACCACATCTGCTGGGGGAGCTGGCACGGGCCACACACGACGGACATTCCCCTGCGAGACATCGTCGACCTCCTGCTGTCGGTCCACGCCGGTGCGTTCTCGGTCGAAGCGGCGAATGCGCGGCACGAGCACGAGTGGCGCGTGTGGCAGGACGTCAAGCTACCCGACGGCAAAATTCTGATTCCGGGGGTAGTGAGCCACGCCACCAACGTGGTCGAGCACCCGGAGTTGGTGGCGGAGCGCATCGTGCGCTTCGCCCGGCTGGTCGGACGCGAAAACGTCATAGCCGGCACCGACTGCGGCCTGGGCGGGCGCGTGCACCCGGAGGTCGCCTGGGCGAAGCTCGAAGCCCTGGTGGAAGGCGCGAAGCTGGCGACCACCGAGCTCTGGCACACGGGGTGATCCTCCCGCGGGTCGCCGATCCTCGCTTCGTAACCATCCGCCGCGGCGGCGTCCTGACTGACTCGGACCACCACCTCCTCGGCCTGTGGGCAGCCGCGTGCGCCGAGCACGTGCTTGCGTTCTTCGAGTCGTCCCAGCCCGCGGACCCCCGCCCGCGGCAAGCCATCGAGCAGGCGCGTGCCTGGGTGCGAGGCGAGGTCCGTATGATGCAGGCCCGCGCCGCGGGC
>JAFAWJ010000867.1 GCA_019242065.1 Chloroflexota bacterium | reverse complement strand
TGTTTCGCAAGCCTTGCACCAAACGGTTGGGTGCTTGAAGACCTACGTCGTCCAGTTTGCCGAGCATCCCCAGCACCCTCACGTCCATGTGCATGTGATTCCGCGTTCGGCCGGCCTGCCACATGAGCAGCGCGGGCCTGGCATCTTCGCGCTGCTTGGCGTGGACGAGGACGGAAGCGTTCCGGAGGCTCGCATGAACGAGATCGCCCTCGAATTGCGCCGACACTTGAAATCGTCGGACTAAGCGCGGGCGCTCAGGAGCCGCGAAGCGGAGACAACGCATGGGCCATAAGCCACTGAACCCACTCAGCCTCGGACGCGTAGGTTTGGACGAATGGCGTGGTTAGTCACGGCGACATATTCTTGGGCAGCCAGGGCATGGGGGCCTTCCCTGGGTGGCTGGACGAACTGCGCCGGCGCCCCCGGCACGCGGCGCTGGTTCCCACCGCGGCCAATCCCTTGCCACATGCACCGTGGGTGCCACACATCGCCCGCCAACTCAGAGCGTACGGCATCAGCGTGGACTACCTCGACCTGGAGCGCGCCACCCCGACGATGGTGGCAACCGTCCTGGTGGGTGCCGACTTGGTGTTCGTCACGGGCGGCTACCCGATGTTCCTTCTCGAACAGGCGCAGCGCACAGGCTTCCTCGAGTTGGTACGCCAGCAGGTGCATCAGGGGCAGCTTGCCTACGCCGGCATGTCGGCCGGCGCGGCGCTGGCGGGGCCGGACCTGGCGCTGTACCAGTCACCGGATGATCCAGGAAATGTTCGTGACAGCAGCGGGCTTGCGCTGGTGCCGTTCTGCACGCTGAGCCATGTCAACCGGGGCCGGCGGACGCACTACGCCAAGATCATCACTGCTCACCCCACGCAGCGCTTCGTGGTGCTCACTGACGAGCAGGCGGTCGTGATCGCAGGCGACAGATGGCAGGTCCGAGAGTCGCTGCTGATCAGCGACGAAGATTCCCCCCAGCGAGTCATGTGACGACGGAAAGCCAACTCGAAGGTGGGTGCAGTCCCCAATCTGCTGCGTTCTTGCTGGTCCCGCTGGAAGGCCAGGCTCCGATCCACGGCCTGTTCGACCGTGACCCGCGAGCGGTACCGGCGACGGGTCAAGGAGTCGGGCTGCGACCCCAGGACTCTGACTGATTATTCATCATCGGGAGAGAATCAGACAGGCAAGTTGTGCGACCTGGAGAAACCGCAATCGTTGTCGACAATCGCGGCGCCGGGATCGCGAAATTCCGGCTGCTCCATGTTTGGTTGCCCGGACCAAGGAGAGGATCAGTCCACCTTGGCCCGCCGGTGCCCTGTCAAACAGAGACTCCAGCTGGCCCCGCTGTGTCGCGTGGCCCACGAACGGCGAGTCAGATTGCGACGGGTCCTCTCCGGACCTGACCGGAACCACGTGGTCACCTGGCGACGCGACCGGTACCCGAGTTTGCTCAACACATGCTTGATGCGCACCTCCACGTCCTTTCGCTGATCACGAGCCGCTCGGCAATCTCGCGATTGCTCAGCCCGCCATCGGGCCCTTGATCTCTCGCTCGCGAGGGGTGAGCGCCTCAGATGGAGACGAGCGAACCAATACGTGGGCTTGAGCGACGCCCCGGGGGCGAGGCCATGTACGGCTGAGGTCGCGACTTCTACTTGCTTGGAAATTCGATTGACGGAGGCCCAGTCATTTGGACGGTTGCGGTACTTCAGAAGCCCAAACCGGTGCCTGCCACATTGCCATGCAGGTGTACGATCAAGACGAGTCGAGAGGAGACTGGAGTCGTGCCGTTCACCACGCGCCAGATCGGTCCTTGTTTCGCTGCGGAGGTTGATGGCCTCGATTTGCGCGAGCCGGTGTCGGCCGAGGATGCGGCGGCCATCCACGCCGCGATGGACGAGTACGCCGTGCTCGTGTTCCATGACCAGCACCTGACGGACGAGCAGCACCTGACCTTCAGCTGCCAGTTAGGGGAACTGGAAGATCCCGCCGGCAAAGCCCGCGGCCTGC
>JAFAWJ010000791.1 GCA_019242065.1 Chloroflexota bacterium | reverse complement strand
GTGCTGCTCTGCAGACTGTTATCCAGGTACTGACCGACCTGTCCCAGCAGCTTCGTGAATTCCATCGGGATGACAAACTTGCTCGACGGGCTGGCACCCAGCGCTTTGAGGCCGTCGATGACCTGGAGGGTCATCGTCTTGGAGTCGATGAGGTTGGCCGAAGCGAACACCGTCTGCAACGCTTGGCCGTAGCCCTCGGCTTTGAGAATCTGGCTCTGGCGTTCTCCTTCAGCGCGCAGGATCTGGGACTGCTTCTCGCCCTCGGCGACGGTGATGGTCGCCTGGCGCTTGCCCTCGGCTTCGGTCACTGCGGCGCGGCGGGTGCGCTCGGCCGACATCTGGCGGTTCATCGCGTCCTGCACGTCCTTGGCGGGGACGACCTCGCGGATTTCGACGGCGGTGACTTTGACCCCCCAGCGCTCGGTGACCTCGTCCAGTTTGATGCGCAGGTCTTTGTTGATCTGCTCGCGTCGCGCCAGCACGTCGTCGAGCACGATGTCGCCGATAACGGCGCGCAGCGATGTTGCGGCAATTCCCTGCGCAGCGTTGTGGAAGTTGGTCACCGCAATCACGCTGCTCACCGCGTCGATGACCTGTCGGTAGACCAGGAAATCGATCTGGATCGGCACGTTGTCCTTGGTAATGCAGCTTTGGTGCGGGATCTCGACGAACAACTCGCGCATATCGACCAGCACGGGCCGATCGACAAACGGAATCATCCAGACAGGTCCAGGTCCCCGGACGCCGACGCACTTCCCCAGGCGGAACAGGACGATGCGCTGGTACTCGCGCACGATGCGGACCGACTGGCTCACGATGCCAGCCACCACCGCCAGGATCACCAGCAATACGACAACATTGACGATCAACGAGATCATGACAACGTTCCTTTCCGAGTTGCGGCACCCACCGTCGCAGACTCCACTTCCAGTACCAGACCGTGTCGGGCGAGGACGCACACCGGTTGGTCCGGATCGAGGCGCCGGCCGCGCACCCGCGCGGACCAGAGCTGGCCACCAACATGCACGACACCGTCCGGATCCAACGTGCTACGAGTTGTGCCCCAGGTGCCAATCAGCTGTGCCGGGCTGGGCACCGGAGGCAGCGCGTGGATCTGTCGGGCGACACGCACGAGGAGCATGCCACCCATCAGCCCGAGCGCGGCCGTCGCCACCAGCACGCTCGGGGCGATGCTGACCTCGGTGTGAACTGGCGGCCCAGCGCCAGGCACGGCATACAGCAAGAGCGAGCCGACGATCAGGCACACGGCTCCGGCCAATACGAGCGCGCCGTGCGTGGCCGCCTTGAGCTCGACGGCCATGAGCCCCACAGCGGCAATGATCAACACCACGCCAAGCCCGTTCGTCGGCAGCGCGGCGAAAGCGATGGATGCCAGCGTGAGACACGCGACGCCGGTCGCGCCCGGCACCAATGCCCCTGGGTGAGCCAGCTCGACGAGCACGGCGAACAGACCGAGCACAAACAACAGGTAGGCAGTCGTGGGATCCAGCAGGCGGTGGCCAATGGCCTCCAACGGGTCCATCTCGAATTCGGTGATCGGCGCGCTCGCCGTCGCTAGTGTCACCGGTCCAGCCGCTGTCTGCACCGTCTGTCCGTCGGCGCTGCGCAGGAACGCTTCCACGTCTGGCGTTGTTGGCGCCGCGACCAGTCCGGTGGACTGGGCGAGCAGGGTATCCGCTGTGCTGCCTTGCACGGGCGGGATGAATGCCAGTGTCGGAGTCGAGCTGCTGGCAAGGGCCTCCGCGACCTGCTGCCTCGGGCCATCCAGACCGCCCGAGGCATCCAGCACGATAACCAGCGCACTCGCATGGCTCTCGTCCGCGGCCGACACGGCGCGCCGCAGGTAGGCCGCAACAGTCGGATCGACGAGTCCGTTGACCGATACAACCAGCGCCGGCGCGCTCGGGCTCGACGAGGTTGGCGGGTTCAGCGTGGATGGCGTTGCGGGTGGGCTGGGCTGTGCGTCCGTAGCGACCGCCAGCGACTGAACGGCAGGCGCACTTCGCTCCAAAATCACCGCGGCGAGGAGCGCCAGCGCCAGTATGACCACCAAAGTCGCCGCGCGACTGAGCAATCGGACCGGTAACGCTCCGGGGTTCAGACGCTCAGTCCAGTCTCGGAAGTGCGCGTGCTCCACTCGCGCGCCGGCGATGTCTGCCTCGAACAGCACCGTCCGAACATTGGCTTCCAGCCGTGGTACCAGTGTCGCGTACTCGTTCAGTCGAGCGGCACACGCGGCGCAGCTCTGGGTATGCATCTCCACAATCGCCATCTCATCCGCGGTTGCTTCGTGGTCGACGTAGGCGGAAAGTAGCGCGTCGAGATCACGGCACGCCTGCTGGCTGCTCATGCATCGTCCTTTCGGCGAATGCTGGGATGCGGGTTGTCTGTCCCGTACAGCTCGAGGCAGCGTGCTCGACCGCGAAAGATGCGCAGTTTGA
>JAFAWJ010000711.1 GCA_019242065.1 Chloroflexota bacterium | reverse complement strand
ATCGACCAGCGTCGCTCCGACCAGGATCACGCCTGCGAGTGCCAGCCCGCGCACCGCGCGCTGACTGCGATACGCCTCGACCGCCAGCCACACCACCAGCCCCACCAGTACGTACGACAGCAAGCGGTGGTACAGCTGGATATCCGCCAGCGGGTCGCGTCCGAACGGCAAGATGCCCAGCCCGTTACAGTCCGGGAACGTGCCCTCGCACGCCTAACTGGCGCCGACCGCCCCAACAGCTGCCCCACTCAACGCCACGCCAAAGACGACCAGAGCCGTCACCTCGGCGACGCGCCTGAACAGCTCGCTCTCCCGCCCAAGAGCCCGACGGCTGCCGGGCGCCAGGAACCACATGGCCGCCACCCAGACCACCGCGCCAAGCACCAGCAGTCCGAGCGTGCTGTCAGCCACCTCAGCCACGGTTGATAGATCGAGCGTCACCAGCAGCGCCGCCACCACCGCGCGCAACGCCATGAGCACGGGCGCCAGCGTCGCCATCAGCAGCAGCCCCGCGTCCGAACGGCGGTACAGCCAGGTACCCAGACACGCCAGCAGGGTGAGCAGCCCGGCGAAACCCGTCACGACGACGTTGGTGGTGTCGAGCCAGGGCGTGTACGGCATGGCTCGCGCCGCGCCGTCCACGACCAGGGCGATGCCAACCGCGGCCACGCTGGCCAGGGCCAGGCTGTGCCCGAGCCGTGCATGCGGCGTGGCCAGCCGCGGCGGAGCAACCGCCGATCCGGCCGGTGAGCGCGCAGTAACGACGAGCGCCATCGTCGCTCCGTCAGTGGGCAGGCGCAGCCGGCTCGTGGCTGCTGCCGCTTTCTAGCGCGGGGACCGGAGCTCGCGTCGTGTCGTCGCTGAGTGCCGCCAGCCGCAGATCGCGCAGCGGACGCTCCGAGCGGATCCGCGGCAGGCTCACGAAGTTGTATTCAGGCGGCGGGGAGGTGGTGAGCCACTCGAGCGTGTTTGCCAGCCATGGGTCGTTGCCCGCGACCGCGCCGCCGTGCCACGAGGTCAGCATGTTCCAGACGAAGATGAGGATCGCGAAGCCCATCAAAAACGCGCCCATCGTCTCGACCACGTTCCACGGCAGGAACCCGGTCTCGATCGGATAGGTGGCGATGCGGCGCTGCATGCCCATCAGCCCCAGGATGTGCATCGGGAAGAACGTCAGGTTGAACCCGACGATCATCAGCCAGAAGTGCCATTGGGCGAGCGTCTCGCTGTACAGGCGCCCGGAAATCTTTGGGAACCAGTAATAACTGGAGGCAAAAATGGCGAAGACGCTGCCGCCGAACAGCACGTAGTGGATGTGGGCGACGATGAAATACGTGTTGTGGAGCTGATAGTCGACCGGGACCACCGCCGAGTAGACGCCGCTCAGCCCGCCGATCACGAACATCGTCAGGAAGCCGATGGTGAACAGCAGCGGTGCCTTGAACTGCAGGTGGCCGCCCCACAGCGTGCCTGCCCAGTTGAAGATTTTGACGCCCGTCGGAATGGCGATCAGCATCGTCATGAGCATGAAGAAGCTCTGGCTGATCACAGGCAGACCGACCGTAAACATATGGTGGGCCCAGACGAGGAAGCCGAGGAAGCCGATGGCGGCGGTCGAGTACGCGACGGCCTTATAGCCGAAAATGGGCTTGCGACTGAAAACCTGCACGATTTCGGAGATCACCCCAAAGTAGGGCAAGATCATGATGTAGACGGCCGGATGTGAATAGAACCAGAAGCCGTGCTGGTAGCCGAGCACGTCGCCCCCACCGGCGGGATTGAAGAAGTTGGTGCCGAGCTCGCGATCGGCGAGCACCATCAGCAGCGCGGCCGCCAGCGCCGGGGTGGCGATCAACTGGATGAACGACGTGGTCAGGATGGCCCACACGAACAGCGGCAGGCGGTGCATGGTCATGCCTGGCGTGCGCATGTTGAGGATCGTGACCAGGAAGTTGATCGAGCCCAGGATCGAGGATGTGCCGAGGATGATCAGGCCAATGAGCCACAGGCTCTGGCCGTAGGGTCCTCGAACGCTGAGGGGTGGATACGACGTCCAGCCAGCGTCGGCGGCGCCCGTCGGGAACTTGCCGGTCGGGTCTGGGAAGAAGAACCCGGACAGGATCAACAGGCCCGCGGGCACGATCATCCAGAACGACAGCGCGTTGATCTTGGGGAAGGCCACGTCGCGCGCGCCGATCATCAACGGCACGAGGTAGTTGCCCAGGCCGCCGACGCCGAACGGGATGACAAACAGGAACAGCATCACCGAGGCGTGGATGGTGAAGATCTGGTTGTAGGTCTCGGGATCGAAGGGCGGCGACTGTGGCAGGGCGAGCTGCGTGCGCACCAGGAGCGCGGCGATGCCAGCGAGCAGGAAGAAGATGAAAGTCGAGATGATGTACATCAGACCGATCTTTTTGTGATCGGTCGTAGTGAGCCAGGCGCCGATGCCGCGGCGGCGGATGGTGGGTGCCGCGGTGGTGGGAGCCGCAGGCCGGTCCGGGCGCACAACGAGGGGTGGGACAGCCGTGGTCGCCATGCGTTCAGATCACTCCTGGTCCAAGCGTTGGGATGGTAGGTCGGCGGCGGGCGCAGCGGTAGCGGCGGGTGAGGCAGTCGGGGTGGCCGCGGCCGTAGCCGCGGGTGCCGCCGTCGCCGCGGGTGAGGGTGAGGCCGCGGGTGAGACGGCTGGCGCCGGCGAAACCGCGCCCGTAGCGGCGGGGACCGGCGAGACAATGGACACGGAAGCCGAACCCGCTGCTGGGGGTGAGACGTCAACCGTGGGCGCGGCAGCAGCGGCCGCCGCTGGCGACGCGCCCGCCGCGGGCGACGGTGAAGCTTCGGCCCCGGGCACAGGCGAGGCGCCTGGCGCCGCCGCCGGCGAGATGGCACCCGCCTGCTGCTGTAGCAGCCACGTATGGAAGTCGTCCAGCGACTGTGTCGTCACGCGGAACATCATGCCGCTGTGCCCAGAGCCGCACAGCATGGCGCACACGCCGCGAAATTCGCCGGCCTGGTTGGCGGTGTACGTGATGTGGTTGACCCGGCCAGGATTGGCGTCGATCTGGCCAAACAGGTCTGGCGCCCAGAAGCCGTGGATGACGTCGACTGAGGTCACGTCGAAGACGACCTGCTGACCGACCGGCAGGTGCAGGTCGTTGGTGGTCTTGACGCCGGAGTCTCCGTAGGCAAACGTCCACGAGTACTGCTGGCCGGTGACACCGATGTGCAAAATGCCCGGGTCGCTGGGGATGGTGTTCAGATCGCCCAGGCGGGTGACCGTGATGCCGAACAGACCGATCAGGATCAGCGCCGGCACCGTGGCCCACATCACCTCCAGGCGCGTGTTGCCGTGCAGTTGCGGAGGCTCGAACGTCGGAATCGCCGTGCGGCGTCTAAAGCGCAGGCTGGAGTAGATCAGCAGGCCTTCGACCAGGATGAAGACGATGGTCGCCAGGACCAGCGTGAACCAGAACAGCTGGCTGATCTGCTCGGCGCCGTCCGAGGCGGGCGCAACAGGCCAGGGCTGGGCGGCGGCGGGCGTAGGACTGGCGAGCGCTGCGAAAGCCAGCGGGATGGCGGCGAGCAGCAGTCGACGATTCAACAACAGCTTGCCCTGATGATACCCAGACGGCTGATTTCCCCGAAGGGCCCCCGCCGCGGCTGCCAGGTGACCGCTACCGTCCTGTTACACACCACACGTCTGATCCCCATGGACTCCCTCTGGGGAACGCCCTCGCGAGGCGGATGTAAACTCGTGTGGAGAGACACCGTCATGGAAAACAAGGGCGCGCTGTTGACGGTGGCGATTCCACTGATTGCCTTCAAGATCTGGTTCGCCATTCTGCTACTCATGTACGCGCCCACGCGCGACACCATGGTCTGGATCGCGGCCACACACTGGACCCTGCTCATCGTCTTTGGCTTCGTCATCGCCGCCGCCATCCCGCTCGTTCGGCTGCTCAAAGTGCGCGCCAAACGTGAGCGACTCCGTCGCGCGGAGTTCATGCTCGAACCGTCCAACCCTCAGTGCTCAGCCCTGTGGGACACCGTCTCGCGGCTCGAAGGCGGCGACTGACCATCCGGCCGGCTCGCTAGAAACAGCGCGCCGAAGCCGATCACCGCAATCCCGAGGACCGCGACCACCACCGACTTGGCGATGACCACCGGGCCAATCTCGATATCGGTCTTGCCGAATTGCAGCAGCGTCGTCCCCAGCGTGCTGACAATCGCCGCCAGCAGCACGATGAGTGCCGGTGGGATCAGAAACGGCAGGACTTTGTACTGGAAAGGGTCGGGCCCTTCGGCCAGCTCAGCTGGATCTGGCACCGTCTGCGGTAGCCCCGCAAACGAGCCGACGATGCCGCCGACCGCACCCCCCGCCAACAGACCACCGACCGCCAGGGCCGCCTGCCAGCCGCCGAAATCCACGTTTGGCAGGATGGGCGGCAGGATCACCGCCAAAGCGATGCCGACCAGCGCGCCGACAATGGCGCCGACGATGATGCCGGCCGCGCCGACGTCCTCCGAGCGGGCCACCGCGGTTTGCTGGAACGACCGCTGCTGATACGTCAGGTCTGCCGCGACGTCGGGCGAATCCGAGGCGGAGTCGTACAGCTGACCCAGCGTGAACCCATAGATCAGGTGCAGCACCAGATTGCCCACCGGGACCAGCGGCCCGGCCGACAGCGCCCAGTCGAGCATGTTGATCGCCGCCGCCGGTAGCAGCGCGACCAGGGACACCACCCACGGCAGCAGCGCGAATCGCATGCCGCGCGACCAGCCCG
>JAFAWJ010000464.1 GCA_019242065.1 Chloroflexota bacterium | reverse complement strand
CTCAGGGTGACGAGCTTGCACGCGGTGATGCCCGGGATGCCTGTGTACTGCTCGTAGCGCAGCATGTCGGCGCTCCAGGTGTCGTAGGTGAAACCGGACGTATGCGTGAGCAGATGGCGCAGCGTGATCGGCCGTCGCGGCGCCCGCAACCGGGGCACGCCCGCATCGTCAAAGCCCTCGAGCACTTTCGTCTCGGCCAGCTCGGGCAGTCGGTTGAGCAGCGGCTCGTCGAGGGTAACCTCACCCTGCTCGACCAGTTGCATGGCGGCCACGCTGGTCACCGCCTTGGTCATCGACGCGAGCCACACTACCGTGTCGAGGCTCATATCCGCGTCGCCGCCGAGCGCGCGCTTGCCAAAGACGCCCTGGTAGATCACCCCCGAGTCGTCGGCGGCCAGCGCCACGACCCCGGCCACATCCCCTGCCTCAACTGCTTCCTCGAACAGCTGATCCATGCCAACGCCAACAAGCATCCCTCGACCCCGCCATCCCTGATTTCCAGGTTTGCCGCCGATGCCGATGGTAGCTGCCTGCGCCTCAGGCGGAGGGAGTGGGATTCGAACCCACGGTGAGTGTCCCCACTTCCGTTTTCAAGACGGACCCGATAGGCCTCTCCGGCATCCCTCCGCGTGTAGTGTACGGGTTCGTTAGATGGGGTTCAGCGTGAGCGTCAGCGGCTGGTAGGTGGCGGGCACGGGCAGGATGTGCGAGGAGAGCAGGGCGAACTCGGGCGTCGGGCCCAGCACCATCTGGCGGCGCCAGAGGGTGGTTTGATCCGCCCCTGGCAGGCGCGGGACGGCGGCGTAGAACTCGGCGTAGCGCATGTCGCGGGGCTTCGTCAGCCAGCTCGCGTGGCGGATGGTGGCCAAGTTCGGGCTCTGCGCCAGACCACGGTCGGCCCGCAGCCCGAGCAGGCTGCCGGCGCCGGCGCTCATCGCGTGCGCTACCTGGGTGTGCGGCGCTTCGCAAACCCCCGAGACGGCCGCTACGTTCAGCGGGTCCAGGGCGGCCGAGTCGTCGACCAGGTACCAATCGGCATACGCGGGCGTGCCGCCGAGCCAGCCCGCCTGGCCCGTGACGCGGAAGGTTCGTGAGGCACGAAAACCGCTCGGGGCGGACTGGGCCAGCGCGCCGTGGAAAGCGCGCTGCAACTGCTCATACTCGGCGGCGTCGACATCAGGCTTCGGCCAGTGCCAGAAAACGTAGGCCAGCATCGCTCTCCAGGGTATGCCGATCAGAAGCTGCTGCCCCCGCTGTCGCCGGCGGACCACGAGCTGGTGTCGTTCCAGGTGGTGTAGTCAGCGGCAGGACAAGCGGCAACACCAGCAGGGCCAGCAGCCCACCCGCGGTCTAGCCGAGCAGTGCGACGAGGTTACCGAAGGATGGGTCGTGAGCAGCGCGCTGAGGGCTGTTGTGGCAGGCGCATCGCGCGGACGGCGGCGACTCAGAACGCGCGGCGGCCGGCGGCCCAGTCGACGCCGCGCCGAATCAGCTCCTGGTACACCGGCATCCCCCACGGACCGCGCAGGTCCGGACGGTCAGGTGAGTCTGGGCGGGGTTTGTCGAAGGGCCGATTGCAGTGACCCAGCGCCAGGTACAGCACCCCGCCCTGGCCGACCTTGCGGCGGTACATCAGCGGCCGGAATGCAGGCTCGAATGTCTGGCCCATCGCCTCGCCGCCCCAGTGCGTATTGAGCAGGACCTCGATCTGATCGTCGGCCTGCTGGATTATGTACAGCTCGTCGTCGACCTCGAACGGCATGTTGATCCCCTCGAGCAGTGGATCGTTCGAGGTCGTGATTTCGACTTCATAGTGCGTGTAGGGCGGGTGCGTAATGAAGCGGCTGCCCAGAATGCCCGGCAGATGCGGGTTGTCCTTGACCGAGTTGCTGGCGTGCAGCGCGAACCAGCGTCCGCCGCGCTCCAGGAAGCGTCGCAACGCCGCGCACGCCGCGTCGCTGACCGGCACCTGGGACGTGTAGCTCACCAGAAGATCGCCGGACTCGATCGCCGCACAGTCGTCGTAGTTATTGAACGTGTCGGTGCGGATGCTGTCGGCGGCGTACAGGGCATCCAGCAGCTTGCGGCGGGCAAAGTCGAAGTCGTGGTTGCGGGCGGGACTGCCGCACACCAGGTTGGCCAGGAGCGGAGTCGGCATCAGTTGAACGTCGTAATGACCTGGCGAGCGACCTCACCGGCTTTCATGGCGCGGAGCGCCTCGTTGACGTCGTCGAGCGCCATTTCGCGCGTGATCATCTCGTCGAGCTTGAGTCGGCCCTGCATGTAAAAGTCGATGTACTTGGGCATGTCGACCTTGAAGTGGTTGGAGCCCATGCTGCTGCCCTGGATCTTCTTTTCGCGCAAAAAGACGCTGCCGTCCAGCTCGATTTTCTGCCCGACCGGAATCATCCCGATGATGGTCGCCGTCGCTCCGGCCCGCAGGCACTCGAAGCACTGCTCGGCGGCTTTCTTCAGGCCGATCGCCTCAAACGAATAATCCACGCCGCCGTTGGTCAGCTCACGGATCTCCTGGACCGGATCAGACCGCGACGCGTTGATGGTGTGCGTCGCCCCCAGCTCGTATGCCGTTTCCAGCTTATGGTCGTGGACGTCGACGCCGATGATCATCCGCGCGCCCGCGATCCGCGCGCCCTGGATGGCCGACAGCCCGACGCCGCCCATGCCAAAGACAGCCACGGTCGACCCCGGCTCGATCCGCGCCGTATTCAGCACCGCGCCGACGCCAGTCGTCACCCCGCAGCCGATCAGCGCGGCGCGGTCCAGCGGCATGTCGTCGCGGATTTTGACGATGGCGTTGCTGTGGACCAGCATCCGCTCCGCGTAGCCTGACAGATTCGCAAACTGGGTGACCGCCTGGCCGTTCCACGTTAGTCGCGGCGGCGCGTCCTTGGCGCGCACGGGCCGCGTCGAACACAGGTTGGTGCGACCGGTCAGGCAGTATTCGCAACGTCCGCAAAACACCGACAGGCAGGCGATCACGTGGTCGCCCGGCTTGAACTCGTCGACCTGCGGACCCACCTCTTCGACGATGCCGGCCGCCTCGTGGCCGAGGATGGCCGGCGCAGGGCACTCGTAGAAACCGTCGACGAAGTGCAGATCACTGTGACACACGCCACTGGCCACGACTTTCACGACAACCTCGTGGTCGATCGGCTTGTCGATGTCGACCTGCTCGATGGTCAGCGGCTCGTGCGCGCCATGGAAGATGGCCGCCTTCATACATCTACCTCCCGCCGGGTTCGCTGTGGTCATGGTAGATCAGGTCGCTGACCGCGCTCACCACGCTTTGGGGGCTCTCCTGGGGCAGGTTGTGGCCAACGCCGGGCACGTCGCGGCGTTCGTAGGCGGCGGTGAAATGCGGATCAGGCTCGCCCTGAGCAGGCCGAAACGGACTGACGCCATCGTCCATACCGTACATGGCGATCGTCGGCACGCTGATCGGCGGCTGAGCGGTGAGCCTGGCTTCGATCGGCTCGAGGGACGGATCGCCGGCGGCGTAGCCGTAGCGGTGGCGATAGGACTGGATGACCACGTCGACGAAGTCGGGATTGTCGAACGAGGCTGCGCTGCGAGCGTACGTTTCTTCCGTAAAGTGCCAGGTCGGCGACCACAGGCGCCACAGCAGACGGCAGAACTCGCGGCGATTTTCGTTGAGGCCGGCCCGCCCGCGTTCGGTGTGGAAGTAATACTGGTACCAGAGGCGGTGCTCCTGCTCGGGGTGGGCCGGGCGGCCCGAGGCCGGGATGTCCTGGAGGTTGTAGCCGCCGACGGTCACCAGGCCGTGGACGCGCTCGGGCCACAGTGCGGCGACGATGCACGCGGCGCGGCCGCCCCAGTCATAGCCAGCCAGAGTGGCCCTTGGGATGTGCAGGGCATCCATGAAATCCAGCAGGTCCTGGGCGAGCGCGGCTTGCTGGCCTGACCTGAGAGTTTCAGGCTTGAGAAAGCGGGTGGGGCCGTAGCCACGGAGGTACGGGACGTACACGTGCAGGCCCTGGCTGGCCAGTGGCTCGACCACGTCGTCGAAGGCGCGCGGATCGTAGGGAAAGCCGTGGAGCAGGATGACGTTGTGCTCGCTGGCCGCGGGGCCGTGGGCGGTGTACGCGATATCGAGCGTCGGGGTGCGTATTTGAATGGGCTATACTCCGTGCTG
>JAFAWJ010000384.1 GCA_019242065.1 Chloroflexota bacterium | reverse complement strand
GAGAAATTCCGTTTCGAACAGACCGAATCCGGCGAAGTCGCCACCTCCGCGGTCCTGACGTGGTTGCGGCGCTCGGCATTGCTGGAGTGGTGGACGGAGCGCGGCGTGCCGCGCGCGCAGGATCGACTGGATGGCTTGCGAGTCCGGCGGCGTCCAGCGCCCACGCTAGCACGGCGCCCGTCGGCGACGTTATTCAAAATTGGACGTGCGACGTTGCTCGTCGCGTTTGTTGGCGTTGGTGTCTACGGTGGCGTGTCACTCATCCGCCTCCTGGTCGCCATGGACCTGCAGGACTGGTTGGCGATCCTGCCCGCCGCGGGGGCCACGTTCCTGCGCACGTTCGTCGCGCTGCTGATCGGCACGCTGTGGACGCTGCCCGTGGGGGTGGTCATCGGACTCAATCCACGTCTGGCGCGCCGCGCCCAGCCGCTGGTGCAGGTCGCCGCGTCGATTCCTGCCACGGCGCTGTTTCCGGTCTTGCTCCTGCTGCTGATCGGGTTGCCGGGTGGTCTGAATATCGCGGCGATTGCGCTGATGCTGCTGGGGACCCAGTGGTATTTATTGTTCAACGTGATTGCTGGCGCGCAGGCAATTCCGTCCGACCTGCGCGAAGCCGGAGTGATCTATCACGTACGCGGTTGGCGGTGGTGGCGCGTGCTCACGTTACCCGCCGTGTTTCCGTTTTTGTTGACGGGTCTGATTACCGCCACGGGTGGCGCGTGGAACGCGAGCATCGTGTCGGAATACGTGACATTCGGCGGTCAGACGTATCAAACGCTGGGTCTGGGCGCGTATATCGCCGATGCCGCGAACAACGCCGAGTACGCGCAATTGGCCGCCGGAACACTGGTGATGTCCGCCATCGTCATCGTGGTCAATCGGCTGATCTGGCGGCGCCTGTATCGCATGGCCGAGCAACGTTACCGACTGGAGTAAATGCGTACATGCTGTCAGCAACTCCGCCCGCGCCACCCACTTCTCAGCAAGTCATTCTCGCCGCTCACGACGTCACCAAGTTCTACGCCGGCAAGGATCCGGGCAAAGAGCAGCGCATCGTCGTTCTGAATGGCATCACTCTGGAGCTCCGAGCCGACGAATTCGTCGCTTTGCTGGGACCCTCCGGTTCGGGTAAATCGACGCTGCTGCGCATTCTGGCAGGCCTGATTCAACCTTCGACCGGTCAGGTCCTGGTCCACGACGAGCCGCTGGTCGGCGCCAACCCGCAGGTGTCCATCGTGTTCCAGAGCTTCGCCCTGTACCCGTGGCTGACGATACTCGACAACGTGGAGCTCGGCCTACTCGCCAAGGACCTTGCCCGTCAGGAGCGGCGCCGGCGCGCGCTGGCCGCGATCGACCTGATTGGTCTCGATGGGTTCGAGGACGCCTACCCGAAAGAGCTGTCGGGTGGCATGAAGCAGCGGGTGGGGTTCGCGCGGGCGCTGGTGGTGGAACCCGAGGCGCTGTTCATGGACGAGCCGTTTTCCGCCCTGGATGTGCTGACCGCGCAGAACCTGCGCGAGCAACTGCTGGACATGTGGACGGATCGAACGATGCCCACCCGCGCCATCTTGATGGTGACCCACAACATCGACGAAGCGGTGAGCCTGGCGGACCGGCTGGTGGTCCTGGCGGCCGATCCCGGGCGCATCCGCGCTGATATCCCTGGCCTGCCGCTCGAGGCGCGGCGGCGACGTGGCCCGGACCACACCGCCCTGGTGGACGCGCTGTTTCGCCTGATGACCAGTCCCCAGGCGCGGGTGGAAGACATTCTTCCGTCAGCGCGCGCCTACGTCACGCCTACGGTCGAGCGGCCCTACCAGGTGTTGCCGCATGTCTCGCTCGAGGATCTCAGCGGACTGGTCAGTCACATCGCCCACGCCGGCGGTCGTTCGGACCTGTATCAGCTCGCTCGCGAGCTGCAGCTGGAAGTCGACGATCTGCTGCCGCTGATCGAGGCGCTCGCCATTCTGGGACTGGCGGTTGCCGAGGAGGGCGACGCGATCCTGACCAACGTCGGCAAGGCCTTCGCGGAGGCCGATGTCCAGGAGGAAAAGGAGCTGTTTCGCCAGCAGGCGCTGGAAAACGTCGAGCTCGTGCGACAGATCGTGCACGAGCTCGAATCCAGTCCGGAGCACAGTTTCCGCGAAGACGCGCTGCTGGAACAATTGCAAGAGCACTTCAGCGAACCCGAGGCGCGCCGCCAGCTTGACACGGCCATCGATTGGGGCCGCTACGCGGAGGTCTTCGCCTACGACGACGGCACCGGCGAGCTGTACCTCGAAGACGAGGACAGCGCCGGGCCGTCGGCTGGCGATCAGCCGGGGACGAAGGCGAACGTGTAGTCCGTCCCAGCGACCTGGTTCGGCGTGCACATCCACGCCGGTTGGCCTGGGCAGTAGGACTTCAGGTACGGGCTGTTCTGGGCGACGGCCTGGACGCGCAGGTCCAGGGGCACGTTCTGGTCCAGAATCAGCGACTTGAGGTAGTCGGCGACGAGGATGCTCTCAGTGCCGGTGCCCGCGATGTAGTGCATGATCCCGCGCTGGAAGCGCTGGTAAATGAAATTGCTATTGGTCGGATCGGGTGCCGGAGGTGACAGCGGCGCACCCCAGATGAGCAACGCCCCCTGATCGTTGAAGTAATTCAGGAAATTGACGGGCTGATTGTTGAAGGTGTTGGGGACGTTGGCGTTGATGAAGGTGATGATGTCGGTCGAGTAGGTCGGGCTGCTGACCGGCGGCGTATTGGCCTGCATCGTCGGGTCGGGCGCCGGGAAGGTGCTGCCGTTGACCTTGGTGAATGGGAAGATGTCGGGGCCGAGGATATTGATCAGCGCGGCGCCCGCCCCTGGGCAATCCTGGATGACCTGGCGCTGGAAGAACTGCACCGGGCAGCCCAGGAAGTTGAAGGTCCGTGACGTCGGGTAGCCGAACGTTTGCACCTCACCGTACTGCTGGAAGAAGTTGTAGATGTCGTCGTTGTCGATCCGGTAGCCAGTCTGGCTGAAGTACCGGTCGTCGTGCGTGATGGGCGGCGCCGTTTGCGTCGGCGCGGGCGTTGGCGTCGTGCTGGCGGCGGGCGTGGCCGTCGGCGTCGTCGTGCCTGTCCCTGAGGTGACGGTGAAGGACGCGCTCGCCGTGGCACCGTTGCCACCCGTCAGGACGAACAGGTAGGTGCCCGCGGCCTCTTGCGGAATCGTGTAGTTGAAGGTGACGTTGCCGTTGGTGTCGGCGGTCATGGTGGCGACGTCCGTGCCGGCGAAGACCATGTGAATGGAATCACCCGGTGCGAAGCCGGTGCCGCTGACGGTCAGCGCGGTTCCCACGGCTCCGGAGCTTGCCGACAGACTGACGCTGGCCCCGCCGACGGTGAAGGGCGCGGACGCGGTGTCGCCGCTGGTCTGACCCTTGGCGTCCACCTGATAGTTGCCGTTGCCGAGCTGGGGGATGGTGAAGGTCGACGTAATGGCACCGGTGGTGTCTGCCTGCACGGAGCCAACCTGTGCTCCGTTGAAGAAGACCAGCACCGTCTCACCGGGTTGGAAGCCCGAGCCGGTCGCGGTCACCGAGGTGCCGGGCGGCCCTTGCTGCACGGACAGCGACAGCGACTGGCCAGCAATGGTGAACGTGAGGCTGGCTGAGCCGCGGGTCTGGCCAGTGGCCAGCACCGGGTACTGGCCGTTGGCCAGGTTTGGCACGTCGAATTGGAAGGTGGCCTGGCCGCTCGTGTTGGTCTGTTGCGAGCCGACCTGGGTGCCGTTGAACAGCAACTGGACGGTGTCGCCCGGAGCAAAGTTGGAGGCCGTGGCGCCGACCGAGGTGCCTGGCGGTCCCTGCTGCGTGGTCAGCGTCAGCGCTGGCACGGGCGTGCCGGTGACGGTGGACGTCGCGGTCGCTTGTGGCGTGTTGGTTGCCGTTTGCCCTGGCGTGGCCGTCGACGTGGCCGCCTGCGGCGTGGGCGTGGTCGTCGCGGCCGCCGTCGTGGGCGTCGGCGTCGAGGTGGCCGCCTGAGCGAAGGCCGTGCTACTGAGGGCGACCAGCCCCATCACGGCCACTGCCAGTGGCACGATCACCCGTAAGGCGAACGGGCCCGGCAGCCCTCCGTGCGGGCCACCGCGTGGTTGTTCCGGGTTGACATTCGTTTGCATACTCCACCCCTTCTACACAGGTCTCGCAGAACTGATCCCACCCCGCCGATAACGCATCAGGCGGTCCGCGGATCTCGCGTGCAACTGTCGTGGATCAGACGGTTAACGATCATCGCGGGCGCGTGTTATCGAATATTTCCCGCGTGCTCAGCGGCACGTACCTACCGCAGGCTGTCATTCAATCACGTGTGAGGCGAGGCCACGGGTCAATATCTCGCCACAGTTAGCCTGCGCGCCGCGGCTAGTCAGAGTCCGGCTGCGCGAGGTCCGACGATGTGTCGCTCGACTGAGGTGTGTTGGTTGGGGCCGGGGTCGCCGAGGGCACCGGCGTGTTGGTCGGCGCTGAGGTGTTGGTAGGCACCGGTGTGCTGGTCGGCGGTACGAGCGTGCTCGTTGGCACTGGGGTACTGGTCGCCGGCACTGGTGTGTGTGTGGGCGGCGCGACCGTACTGGTCGGCGACATTGGCGCACTGGTTGGCGTGCCCGTGGCGGCCGGAGTCGTCGTCACAGCGGCGGTACCGGTCGCAGCCGGGGTGGCCGTCACTGTCGGGGTTGTCGTCATTGTCACGACCAGCACCTCGGGCGCAAGGGTCCCGGTCACCGAGACGGTCGGCGTGATTGTCGCCGTGGGTGACGGTGTCACCGTTGGCACCCCGCTCGTGACCGTCGACGCGGCGCAGTCGTCCGCTTCGTTGTTCTGGGCGTCACGGCCGACGACACAGACGTTGTTGCTCCACTGGCC
>JAFAWJ010000264.1 GCA_019242065.1 Chloroflexota bacterium | reverse complement strand
GAAACCGCGCTCCAGCCAGGTGAAGTGCTGGTCGCCATCGACCTGCCGCCGCTCGCCGCGGGCACCAAAGTGACCTACAAGAAGTTCCTGCCCCGCACCCAGGACGATTACGCCACGGTGTCCGTCGCCGCCGCGCTGCGGGTGGATGCCGACGGGACCTGTCAGGACGTCCGTGTCGCGCTTGGCGCCGCCGCCACCACGCCGATCCACGCGCGCAACGTGGAGAGCGCGCTGCGCGGTCAGCGCCTGGATGCCCGCACGATCACCGACGCCGCGGCGCTCGTGCGCGACGAAGTCGACCCGCTCGACGACCTGCGCGGATCGGCCGGCTACAAGCGCGAGATGGCCCGCGTCTGGACCCAACGCGCACTCCAGGAGCTGCTCGACGCACGTGCTTGAGACGCGCGTCGAGGCAGGTGGGGTCGAGCTCGAAGTGCTGAGGCGCGGCCCTGAATCTGCCCCGACGCTGCTGTTCCTGCACGACCTGGACTACCTGAATTCGGTGGACCTGCCGTTCGTGGCGGGTCTGAGTCATACGTGGCAGGTGCTGTCGCCATCCCACCCGGGCTTTGGCCACTCGAGCCTGCCAGCCGCATTCGACGCGATCGACGACCTGGCCTATACCTATCTCGATCTGCTGCGCGACACGGGTCCAGCGCACCTGCTGGGCGCTGGCTTCGGTGGTTGGATCGCCGCGGAAATAGCCATCCGCTGTACGCACGACATCCGTTCGCTGGTGCTGATCGACGCGCTGGGCGTCAAAATCGGCGACCGCGCGACGGTCGACATCGCGGACATGTTCGTCGTCAGTCCCGACGAGCTGGTCGAGCTGTGCTGGCACGACGCCTCACTCGGCAAAACACGCATGCCACTGCCCGACGCGCGCTTCGACGAAGACACGCTGAGCCTGCTGTTGAACAATCGTCGCACCGCGGCGCTCGTCGGCTGGAATCCCTTCATGCACTCGCCCAAGCTCCTGTCTCGGTTAGCGGGCATCGACTGCCCAACGCTGGTGGTCTGGGGCGCCTCCGACAGGCTGGTCACGCCCGAGTACGGTCGCGCCTATGCCGCAAAAATCCCCGACGCGCGGTTCGAGCTGATCCCTGAGGCGGGCCACTACCCGTATCTGGAGCAACCCGACCGGTTTCTGGCAGTTGTAGAGTCGTTCCTGGCAGGCAAATGAAGGCGTACTTCTTCAGCGAGATGCCCTATCCGTACGTCCCCGAGGACGTCGAACGTGGCTACGGATCGTCGCGCGTCATCGTGCCCAACAGCTACTGCGATCCCACCCAGATGGCCGACCTCTACAACCGCTACCTGGACGAATATGAGTACGCCGACGAACTCGGCCTCGACCTCATGCTCAACGAGCACCACCAGACGCTGACCTGCCTGGACGCCGCCATCTCCGTGTCGGCGGCGGCCCTGGTGCGCCGCACGAAACGGGCCAGCATCGTGCTGCTCGGCACGCCGCTGCCGCACCGCGATAACCCGGTCCGCGTCGCCGAAGAGATCGCGATGCTCGACTGCATCTCCCGCGGACGCATCGTCTCAGGCTTCGTGCGCGGCGTGCCCACCGAGATCCATCCGTCGAACTCGAACCCGGTCCTCAACCGCGCGCGCTTCGAGGAAGCGCACGATCTTGTCGTTAAAGCCTGGACGACGCGCGAACCGTTCAACTGGGAAGGTCGCTTCTGGCATTACCGTTACGTGAACCCCTGGCCGCGGCCGTACCAGCAGCCACATCCGCCGATCTGGGTCAGCGGCTCGAGCCTGGACAACGTGCCGTGGGTAGCCGATCGCGGCTACGTGTTCGCGACCTTTCTGACGCCGTTCGACTGGACTAACGCGCTGATCGACGTCTACAAGCGTCGCCGCGCGGAGCAGGGTCTCTCAGCGCCAGGGCCCGACCGCTTCGCGTACCTGGCGCTGTGCCACACCGCCGATACCGACGCCCGGGCGCAGGCCGAAGGCGAGCAATTGCTGTGGTACCTGCGCCGCGCTCGACACCCGCGGTTCAACGCCCCGCCCGGGTACATCTCGCCCAGGCTGCAGGCGCAGAGCATCCTCGGCGCCGCTGGCAAGGG